>NZ_AKVH01000108.1:0-252343 GCF_000278565.1 Pseudomonas sp. Ag1 | reverse complement strand
CTTTTGGGGCGTTTGCCAAAAGTGACCCGCTGTAAGAGCGGAACCATAAGCGGCCGTTACCGCAGCAACGGATATGTACACAATCAAAACCCTACGTAGCCGGCCGAATCGCCTTGATCAGCGACTGCAACGAATACCCCAACCGCGACGCCAACCCCTCAGCCCGCGCCGACAACGCCGCCACATCAAGCACCTGATCCAGATCCGCCGGCACCAGCAAAATGACATTCCCCTCCTTCACCGGCAACTCCCAATAATGCCGGTGATACAACCCACGCAACAACGCCGCTCCCAACGGCTTCCCATCATCCGTAGCCCACTGATTAATCACCAACCACCCCCCCGGGTTCAGCTTCTTCTGGCAATTCTCCAGAAACGTCCAGGCCAGGTGCCCAACCCCAGGGCCAACATCCGTATACAGGTCGACAAAAATCAGGTCCGCCGACTCAGCCGAAGGCAGCAATTCCAACGCATCCCCAACGCGGATATACAGCCGAGGATCATCATCCAGCCCCAAGTACTCAATGGCCAGACGCGGCACATCAGGCCGCAGTTCGATGGCTTCCACATCATCCAAAGGCAGAAACTTCAGGCAAGCCTGGGTCAACGTCCCAGCCCCCAACCCAAGAAACAACGCACTCTCCGGCTGCTCATGGCACAACGCCCCAATCAGCATCGCGCGGGTGTAGTCATACTCCAACCAGCTCGGGTCAGCAGTAAACACACAACTCTGCTCGATGGCATCGCCAAACTCGAGAAAGCGGTAATCGGCCACTTCCAGCACGCGGATCATGCCGAAGTCATCATGGACCTCGGCCAGCAGGCGCTCGACGCGCTCCTCAGACATTGCAACTCCTAACGGCGTGCCAACGGGAAAGCCGGGATTGTGGGCGAACCGGCGGCAGCAGGTCACGTACTAATTGCTGATAACATGACGGCCCGACCGCAAATCACTCGAGTTCATGATGAGCCAACCCTGGAGCCCCGACAGCTGGCGCGCCCTGCCGATCCAGCAACAACCCCAGTACCCTGACGCCGCGCATTTGTCGAAGGTCGAGCAAACCCTGGCGAGCTATCCGCCGCTGGTGTTTGCCGGTGAAGCCCGTGAGTTGCGCCGTCAGTTTGCCGAGGTGACCCAGGGTCGCGCCTTCCTGTTGCAAGGCGGCGATTGCGCCGAGAGTTTTGCCGAGTTCTCGGCGGCAAAAATCCGCGACACCTTCAAGGTGCTGCTGCAGATGGCGATTGTGATGACCTTCGCTGCCGGCTGCCCGGTGGTCAAGGTCGGGCGTATGGCGGGCCAGTTCGCCAAGCCGCGCTCTTCCAACGATGAAACCATCGACGGCATCACCCTGCCCGCCTACCGCGGCGATATCGTCAACGGTATCGGCTTCGACGAAAAAAGCCGCGTGCCCGATCCGGACCGCCTGCTGCAGTCCTACCACCAGTCCACCGCCACCCTGAACCTGCTGCGGGCGTTTGCCCAGGGCGGTTTTGCCGACCTGCACCAGGTGCACAAGTGGAACCTGGACTTCATCGCCAACTCCGCCCTGGCCGAGAAGTACAGCCAACTGGCCGACCGCATCGATGAAACCCTGGCCTTCATGCGTGCCTGTGGCATGGACAGCTCGCCGCAACTGCGCGAGACCAGTTTCTTCACCGCCCACGAAGCGCTGCTGCTCAACTACGAACAAGCCTTCGTGCGCCGCGACAGCCTGACCAACGACTATTACGACTGCTCGGCACACATGCTCTGGATCGGTGATCGCACCCGGCAACTGGACGGTGCCCACGTCGAATTCCTGCGCGGGGTGAACAACCCGATCGGGGTCAAGGTCGGCCCGAGCATGAACCCTGACGACCTGATCCGCCTGATCGACATCCTCAACCCGGACAACGACCCGGGCCGCCTGAACCTGATTGCGCGCATGGGTGCCAACAAGGTCGGCGACCATCTGCCGAACCTGATCCGCGCGGTACAGCGCGAGGGCAAGCAGGTGCTGTGGAGTTCCGACCCGATGCACGGCAACACCATCAAGGCCAGCAGCGGCTACAAGACTCGGGACTTCGCGCAGATTCTCAGTGAGGTGAAGGAGTTCTTCCAGGTGCATGAAGCCGAAGGCACTTACGCCGGCGGGATTCATATCGAGATGACCGGGCAGAACGTCACCGAGTGCATCGGTGGCGCACGGCCGATTACCGAAGACGGGTTGTCGGACCGCTACCACACCCACTGCGACCCACGGATGAATGCCGATCAGTCGCTGGAATTGGCATTCCTGATCGCCGAGACGCTAAAACAGGTCAAGCGTTAAAAGCTCTACCCGCAACCGTGCCGCACTGGCCCGCTGGCAATTGAGCTGTATCTGCTCAAGCCCGAGCCAGTCGGCCATCTGCCGCAGATTCAGGGCCAGCGCGCGCATGCCCTCCTCGTCCAGCCCCGGCTCTTCCTCGTGAACGGCATGCACCGCCAGGCGTCCGGCCGCCCGCTCCGCCCGCAGATCCACGCGCGCGGCAATCCGCTCGTTGTGCAGGAACGGCAGCACGTAGTAGCCATATACCCGCTTGTCCTGGGGCGTGTAGATCTCCAGCCGATAGCGGAAATCGAACAACCGCTCGGTACGGCTGCGCTCCCAGATCAGCGAATCAAAAGGCGATAACAGTGCGCTGGCAGGCACCTTGCGCGGGACTTTCGGCTCGGGCAGGCAATAAGCCGGCTGTTTCCAGCCCTGGACCTCGCAGGTGATCAATTGCCCATCCTCGACCAGCTCCGCCAGGCGCCCACGGCTGTCGGCCGGGTCCAGACGGAAGTAGTCGCGCAGGTCTTTTTCAGTGCCCACCCCCAGCGCCGTGGCGCTGTGCAGCAGCAAACCGCGTTGCGCCTCAGCCTCGTCCAAGGGGGGTTGCTGGAGAATGTCGGCCGGGATCACACGCTCCGGCAGGTCATACAAACGCTCAAAACCCCGCCTCCCGGCGACGGTCACCTGGCCGGCGGCGAACAACCATTCCAGCGCATGCTTTTCATCGCTCCAGTCCCACCACGGGCCGGCGCGCTCCTCGCGGGTCGACAAACTGCCCGCACCCAGGGCGCCTTGTTGTTCGACGATGCCCAGCACCCGGGCGATGGTGGCCTGCTGCTCGCGACCAAAACGCGCCATTTGCTGATAGATCCCCTGCCCCCGGGCCGCCCGTTCCATGCGCCAGCGCATCAATGGGTACAGCGCCATTGGCAACAACGACGCCTCATGGCCCCAATATTCGAACAGCGAGCGGCGCCGCCCCGAACTCCAGGCGGCCTGTTCTAGAATCAACGGAGAGTAATGCCCCAGACGGGAAAACAGCGGCAGGTAGTGCGAACGCACCACCGCATTTACCGAATCAATCTGCAACACGCCCAAACGCTCAACCAGGCGATTGACCTGCGCCGCCTTGATCAACGCCGGCGGCTGGCGCCCGGAAAAACCCTGGGCGGCCAGCGCCAGGCGTCGCGCCTGCTTGAGGGAAAAGGACAGTTCTGCGGGCATGGGCATCTCCTTGTGTGCTCGCGAACCACCCTACTGCATCCCGAGTCATTTTCGCAGCGGGTCTTCCCAAAAATGCCGGCGGCTTTCCTGCTCGACATCGCCACGGTTGAGCCCGATGTCCTTGAGCGCCTCATCGCTCATGCTCATCAACAGCTGACGCTCACGGTGCACGGCCATCCACCGGGAACCCAGTTGAAGCAGCCCGGAAAACGGCCGCTTCGCCATCAGTACAAAGCCTCTTTGACCTTTCATCATCTCGCCCTCCAGTGGGGATGACTGAAGTCTGTGCCTGGCGCTATGATCAATCCAACGAATGTTTCTTATGCAATACATCTCGGAGATTGATCAATTGTCCAGCTACCCGAGTATCGACACCGAGGTGCTGCGCACCTTCGTCGCCATCGCTGATCAAGGGGGCTTTACCCGCGCCGGCGAGCAGGTCAACCGCACCCAGTCGGCGGTGAGCATGCAGATGAAACGCCTGGAAGAAGATGTGTTGCAGCGCAAGTTGTTCGAGCGCGATGGCCGACAGGTGCGGTTAACGCCCGAAGGCCAGGTGCTGCTGGGCTACGCGCGCCGGATCCTGAAGCTGCACAGCGAGGTGTTCAACACGTTGCGCGAGCCGCACATGGTCGGGTTGGTGCGCATCGGCACACCCGACGATTACGTGATGCGCTACTTGCCGGGGATTCTCAAGCGCTTCTCCAAGGCTTACCCGCTGATCCAGATTGAAATGCACTGTGAGTCGTCGCCGGTGCTGATGCAGCGCCGGGACCTCGACCTGACCGTTATCAGCCGCGAACCGGGAAATGAAATCGGCGAACTGCTGCGCCATGAACGCATGGTGTGGGTGGCGGCGCCCTGCTTCTGTATGGATGAGCACAGCGCCCTGCCCCTGGCCATTTCCGGCCTCGACAGTTTTTGCACGCAGTGGGCACGCGCCGCGCTGGACGCCCAGGGGCAGGAGTACCGACTGGCGTATCACAGCTCCAACGGGGCCGCGATCCTCGCAGTGGTGGGTGCCGGCCTGGCCGTCACGATCAATATGGAAAGCCTGGTGACCGAAGACCTGCGCATATTGGGCACAGCGGACGGTTTTCCGCCGCTGCCGTCGGTCAACCTGCGGCTGTTGCGCAACCCGCGCACCACCTCGCCGATTACCGAATGCCTCGCCGAATACATCCTCGAAGGCTTCAAACTTTAAACGTCAGCATCACCGCACACACCGCCAGGAACCCGCAGAACAGCCCGCGTAACATGCGCTCCGGCATGGCGTGGGCGACTTTCACGCCCCAACTGATACTGAGCAAACCGCCGACGGCCAAAGGCAAGCCGATCAGCCAGTCCACTTCGTGGTGCCAGGCGTAGGTCACCAGGGTCACGCTGGTGCTCGGCAGAGCCAGGGCCAGCGACAGCCCTTGGGCCACCACCTGGCTGGTGCCGAAGATGCTGGTCAGCACCGGCGTGGCAACCACTGCACCGCCCACCCCGAACAAGCCACCCATGGAGCCTGACGCCGCGCCCAACACCCCAAGCCACGGCCAGGAATAACGCATCTGCGCTGACGGCGGTGCATTGTGGGTAAACATTCGCAGCAGGTTGTAGGACGCCAATACCAGCAGAAACGCGATAAAACCCACCCGCATCACGTCAGCATCGATCCCCACCGCCCAGATCGAGCCCAGCCAGGCGAAGGAAAAACCCATCACGCCCAACGGCAGTGCATGACGCAATTCAATCCGGTTGCGCTGGTGATAACGCCACAACGCCAGCATCACATTCGGCACCACCATCACCAGGGCCGTGCCTTGGGCGATCTGCTGGTCGAGGCCGAAAAATACCCCCAGCACGGGAATGGCAATCAGCCCGCCGCCGATGCCGAACAAGCCACCGACCGTGCCCAACGCTACGCCCAGCATTAAATACAACGCTAAATCTGCCACCCGCTTGCTCCTACTGTTCCCAGGCCTTGCATGCTACGCAGTCCGCTCTGGTGCGGAAACGCACAGCAACGCACAATGGCTGTGCCAATCTCGCACAAGCAGACGCTGATGAACCCCAATACATTGACCGATCAACTGAGCCTGTTTCTCGACGTACTGGAAGCCGGCAGCTTTTCTGCAGCCGCGCGCCGTCACCCGCTCACGCCCTCGGCCGTGGCGCGGCGCATCGACAGCCTGGAAAGCTCGGTGGGTAGCCGGCTGTTTCAACGCAGCACCCATGCGGTGGTGCCGACGCCCGCCGGCCTGGCGTTTGCCGAGCGCGCCCGGCGGATTGTCAGCGAGCTGCAACTGGCGCGGGCCGAAGCGGTGTCGCTGAGTCATGCGCCTGAAGGCTTGATCCGCGTGGACGCACCGGCGGCTTTCGGCAGGCGGCATTTGGCGCCTGCCATCGCTGACTTTCTCAATGTCTATCCGGGCCTGGACGTGCACCTGCACTTGATCGACAGCTTTGTCGACATGCAGGGCGAGCATCTGGGCAAGGTCGACCTGGTGCTGCGGGCCGGGCATATCGTCGACACCCGGCTGATTGCCACGCCACTGGCCAGCATTGTGCGCATCGCTTGCGCAAGCCCGGCCTACCTGAAAAGCCGTGGCACGCCGACCCATCCCAGCCAGTTAAGCGAGCATGACGGCCTGGATTGGGAAGGCCTGGCACCGATGTTCGCCTGGCGTTTTGAGCTCGATGGGCGCAAATCCACCTACCGCCCGCAGCGCATTCGCATGAGCGCCAATAACGCCGAAGCCCTGCTTTCAGGCGCGCTGGCCGGACTGGGTGTTGCGCACCTGCCCACCTGGCTCGCCAGTGAATACCTGGTGCGCGGTGAACTGGTCCCGCTGTTCTGCGAGAACGGCCTGCCGACGCCTGAAACCGCAGGCATCTATGCGCTACGCCTGGAGCAACACGCCAACGCCCGCAGCCGCTTGTTGCTGGAATACCTCAAGGCGCGCTTCAGCCCTGTGCCGCCCTGGGACCTGGCACTGCAAAGCGGCCTGGGTTGACCGGCCGGACAGAATTGTCTGGCGCGTTAAAGATTTGCCCGCTAGATTCGAAACCAGACACGTTTTAAGGCACTGCCATGACCAAGCCCCTCGATACCTGCGAATCCTTGTTGCTCGACAACCAGCTGTGTTTTGCCCTGCATTCCACCTCGTTGTTGATGACCAAGGTCTACAAACCGCTGCTGCAAGCCCTCGGCCTGACCTATCCGCAGTACCTGGCCATGATGGTGCTGTGGGAAGAGGATGGCTTGACCGTAGGCGAAATCAGCAATCGCCTGCTGACGGATCCCGGCTCCCTGACGCCGCTGCTCAAGCGCCTGGAAGCCGAAGGCCTGCTCAGCCGCACCCGCAGCCGCGAAGACGAGCGCGTGGTGGTGGTTGAATTGACCGAGGCCGGGCGCGCCCTGCGGGACAAAGCCATGGATATTCCACAGTGCATCCTGGGCGCCAGCGGGCTGGACATCGAGCAGTTGCGCAAGCTGCAGGGCGATTTACTGGCACTGCGAAAAAACCTGCAAGTCTCCCTCTAAAGGCACCACGCATCAAAAAATGTGGGAGCGGGCTTGCTCGCGAATGCGGTGGATCAGTCAATGCATCTAGTGACTGTCACACCGCATTCGCGAGCAAGCCCGCTCCCACATTTGTTTGTGCAATGCCTGGCTATCAAAGCACGCAAAATATTTTCCAAATATATCTTGCGCACTAACTATTAGCGCGATACATTCACCTCGCCACTTACTTAGCGCGCAAACATTTAGCGCATATACTGACGAGGAAATCACCATGCAAGCTCTCTACACCGCAGTAGCCACCGCCACCGGCGGCCGTGATGGTCGTGCTGTTTCCAGCGACAACATCCTCGATGTAAAACTCTCCACGCCAAAAGAACTGGGCGGCGCGGGTGGCCAGGCCACCAACCCGGAACAACTGTTCGCCGCCGGTTACTCCGCCTGCTTCATCGGTGCCCTGAAATTCGTCGCCAGCCAGACCAAACGCAAAATCCCGGATGACGCTTCGATCACTGCCCACGTCGGCATCGGTCAAATCCCCGGCGGTTTCGGCCTGGACATCGACCTGCACGTCAGCTTGCCCGGCCTGGCCCAGGACGACGCGCAAAGCCTGGTCGACGCTGCGCACCAGGTCTGCCCTTACTCCAACGCCACCCGTGGCAACGTCGATGTACGGCTGCACGTAACCGTCTGACCCACGCGGTTTTTTGGAGAAGAACATGAACACATTTGGCAAAGTACTCACCGGCACCCTGCTCGCCTTCTCGATCACCAATGCCTTTGCGGCCAGCGGTGACGTGGAACACAACACCCAGGCGTTTCTCGATGTAATGAACGCCGGCACCGGCAAACCGATGGAGCAACTGACGCCCAAGGAAGCCCGTGCGGTGCTGACAGGTGCACAGTCAGGCGTGAAACTGACGCTGCCCAAGGCCGACGTGAGCCAGAAGACCATTCAGGTCGATGGCCAGCCGCTGAGCCTGACCATCGTGCGTCCGGCCGGGGTCAAGGGCACATTGCCGGTGTTCATGTTCTTCCACGGCGGTGGCTGGGTACTCGGGGATTTCCCGACCCACGAGCGTCTGGTGCGTGACCTGGTGGTGGGGTCGGGAGCGGCGGCGGTGTTCGTCAACTACACGCCATCACCTGAAGCGCACTACCCGGTGGCGATCAACCAGGCGTACGGGGCAACCAAGTGGGTGGCCGAACACGGCAGCGAGATCAACGTCGATGGCAAACGCCTGGCCGTCGCCGGCAACAGCGTCGGCGGCAACATGGCAGCGGTGGTCAGCCTGATGGCCAAGGACAAGGGCACTCCGTCAATCAAGTTCCAACTGCTGTTGTGGCCGGTGACCGACGCCAACTTCGACACCGGGTCCTACAACCAGTTTGCCGAAGGCCACTTCCTGACCCGCAACATGATGAAGTGGTTCTGGGACAACTACACCACCGACACCAACCAGCGCGCCGAGATCTATGCGTCGCCCCTGCGGGCAAGCACCGCGCAGCTCAAGGGTTTGCCACCTGCGTTGATTCAGACCGCAGGCTCGGACGTGCTGCGTGACGAAGGCGAAGCCTATGCCCGCAAGCTGGATGAAGCCGGTGTACCGGTGACCGCCGTGCGCTACAACGGCATGATCCATGACTACGGTTTGCTGAATGTCGTCAGCCAGGTACCGGAGGTTCGTTCGGCGCTGCTGCAGGCGTCCGAGGAGCTGAAGCAACACCTGAAGTAAAAACCGGCACCCACAAAAAAGCCCGACGCATGGTCGGGCTTTTTTTATCGTACCGGTGGCGCAAGAATTACTTCTTGGCGCGACCTTTGTACGAACCACCTTCACGGGTGTCGATCTCGATCAGGTCGTCGATTTCGATGAAATCGGCTACTTGCAGTTCGGTACCGTTAGCCAGCTTGGCAGGCTTCATCACCTTGCCCGAGGTGTCGCCGCGAGCGGAACCTTCGGTGTAGGCAACCTTACGCACGATAGTGGTCGGCAGCTCTACGGAAACCAGACGGTCTTCGAAGAAGATAGCTTCGCAGACGTCTTCCATGCCTTCTTCCACGAACGGCAGAACGGCTTCGATGTCTTCAGCGTTCAGCTCGTACATGGTGTAGTCGGTGGTGTCCATGAACGTGTAGGTGTCGCCGCTGATGAAGGACAGGGTCGCTTCTTTGCGGTCGAGGATCACGTCGTCCAGTTTGTCATCGGCGCTGTAGACGATCTCGGTCTTGTAACCGGTCAGCAGGTTCTTCAGCTTGGTCTTCATGATTGCGCTGTTACGACCAGACTTGGTGAACTCAGCTTTCTGAACCAGCCAAGGGTCGTTTTCGAGACGGATCACTGTACCGGGTTTCAGTTCTTTACCAGTTTTCATTGCGAATATCCGAAATTTGGATGGGATTTACAAAAATCAAGGTCGCGTATCATATCCAATTTACATAAAACTGTACCAGCGCCGTCGCAAGATCGGTCCGCGAGGCTTGTTCCAGAGCCCATTTCTCGGCGTTCGCGGTCACTTCCGGCCAGTGTTCCAGCAGCATTTTCCAGCAAAGTGCCATATCGCCATCAGCGTTCCAGGCCTGCCAAAGGCCGACCAACGCGACTTTCGCAGCCGGAGACAGCCCTTCGGTATACAACTCAAGGAACGCATCGAGCTTGTCCAGGTGAATGTCTTCGTCCTGGCGATAGATATGCCACAACAGTGGCCGCCCGGCCCATTGCGCCCGCACGAACGAGTCTTCGCCGCGCACGGCGTTGAAGTCGCAGCACCACAACAGCCGGTCGTATTGCTCCTGGCGCACAAACGGCAGCACTTGCACGGTCAACCCGTCGCGCCGGTGCACATCACCTACTTCCAATGACTCGACCCCCAGCCAGCCCTGCACATCTCCGAGGATCCGCCCTTCCGGCACCAGCAGATGAGTGGCGCGCCCATCGGCCGCCAGCACGTCGAGCCAACTGGCCAGCCCGGCGTTTTCATAGGCGAACAACGACATCATCCGCGCACCGTCCACCGGGAAAACCCCAAGCGCCTGCAGAAACTGCTGCCGGGCGGCGGCGTCTTGCTGGAAGGCATCGCGCTGTTCCAGCAGCCCCGCCTCACGCAATAAGCCGCCGGTGCCGGGACGGAATCCGGGAAAGAAGAAGTACTTTTGCACGCCCTTGAATTTCACCGAGGGCAAACCGTGGCAGCCGACCACCCAGTCTTCGGCGCTCAGGTAATCCAGGTTCATCCACAGCGGCGTGCGGTCGCGTGCGGCCATCGCCTCCATGTAGTCAGGCGGCAATTGACAGGCGAACGCAGCGATCACCACGTCTGCCGCGTCGGTCGCCGGCCAGTCGGAGGGCCAGTAGCGCACGTCGACGCCCTCTTGCCATTGCTGGTGCACCTGCACATCAATCTCGGGGCACATGCGTTCGAACGCCCGCAGGTCATCGACCCACAAGCGCACCGCACACCCTTGTTCCGCCACCAATTGCCGGGCCAGGCGCCAGGTCACGCCGATGTCGCCGTAGTTATCGACGACGCTGCAAAAAATATCCCAGCGGGCTTTCATTCCGGGCTCCAACGCTCAAAGGCTCGATTGTCCGTATAAATGCCTCGATACAGAAGGGTTGATCGCGATTATTCTGCGCGCGGCTGTGGGACAATCGGCGCCATGCCGCACGTGCCTGCCAGGAGGCCACCATGTCTGATCGTTCGTTCTCGCTGTTCAAACTCAGTATCGCCGTGGCCTTCGGCCTGTGGCTGGGGTTTATCGCCATTGTGCTGAGCGTGTGGCTGGCTTCCCGCTACCTGCCCGAGCAAACCGTGGCGCCGGTGGCCCGAGTGGTGCAGCAACTGGGCAAGCCAGAGGTGGTTGCACCGGAGCCGCCGAACCGGATGTTCGAGCAGTACCAGGAGAACCTGCGCAAGCAGGAGCAACAGCAAACCCTGGACCAGGCCCGCAACAACCCGCGTAACCTGTCCAACCCCAAATGCCAGTTCTGGCTGCAACAGGACCAGAACGCCCCCAACGACAAGAGCCGGGCCAACGTCCTGCAATTTTGCGATTGATCACGAAAGCCGCCCATGAATAAACACGCCATTCACCAGTTGGTTTTGGACAAACTCGCGGTCGATCTCGATATCGCCCAGCGCGCTGCGCAAACCGCGTACGAAACCGCGACCCACGAAGAAAACATCGCCGAGAACAAGTACGACACCCTGGGCCTGGAGGCTTCTTACCTGGCAGCCGGCCAGGCCCGACGCGTCGAGGAGATCCGGCAGGCGCTGACGCTCTGCCAGAACATGCAACTGCGGGCCTACGATGACCAGCGCGGCATCGAAGTGGGCGCATTACTGGGGTTGGCAGATGAAAACGATCGCCAGCAGTGGCTATTCCTGGCGCCGGACGGCGCAGGCTTGAAGGTCGATGTGGTGGGGCAACCGGTGACCGTCATCACCCCACGCTCGCCTCTGGGCAAAAGCCTGTTGGGCAAGTTCGAAGGGGATGAGGTGGAGATTCTGGTGGGGGGCGCTCGGCAACAGTTTGCTGTTACCGAGGTGAAGTAAGCCGATCAGTGAACCGGTAGTTCAACGCCGTCGAACAGCTCTTCCAGTTCCTGCTTGTTGTGGCACTGGATGGCCTTGGCCATCACTTCGCGCGTCAGGTGCGGCGCGAATTTTTCAATGAAGTCGCACATGAAACCACGCAGGAAGGTGCCACGACGGAAGCCGATCTTGGTCACGCTGGACTCGAACAGCTCGCTGGCATCGAGCACCACCAGGTCGTTGTCGAGCTTGGTGTCGACCGCCATCTTGGCGACGATACCGACACCCAGGCCCAGGCGCACATAAGTCTTGATGACGTCGGCGTCAGCCGCGGTGAACACCACTTTCGGCGTCAGGCCGCGATGGCTGAAGGCTTCGTCGAGTTTCGAACGGCCGGTGAAACCGAACACGTAAGTCACGATCGGGTATTCAGCCAGGGCTTCCAGGGTCAGCTTCGGCAGCTTGGCCAATGGGTGGCCTTGTGGGACCACGACGCAACGGTTCCAGCGGTAGCACGGCATCATCACCAGGTCGCCGAACAATTCCAGCGCTTCGGTGGCAATCGCGAAATCGACGGTGCCGTCGGCGGCCATCTCGGCGATCTGCATCGGCGAGCCCTGGTGCATGTGCAAGGCCACGTCCGGGTACTGCTTGATAAAGCTGCTGATCACCGGCGGCAGCGCATAACGCGCCTGGGTGTGGGTGGTGGCGATCGACAGGGTGCCCTTTTTCTCGTTGGAGAATTCCTGGGCGATCTGCTTGATGCTTTCGACCTTGCGCAGGATCTCGCCGGCGGTGGTGATGATGCGCTCACCGGCCGGGGTGACACGGGTCAGGTGCTTGCCGCTGCGTGCGAACACTTCAACGCCCAACTCATCTTCGAGCAGGCGGATCTGCTTGCTGATACCGGGTTGCGAGGTGTAAAGGCTTTGAGCAGTAGCGGAAACGTTGAGGTCGTGGTGCGCCACTTCCCAGATGTAGCGCAGTTGTTGAAGCTTCATATGTGTCCCTCAAAGCGGATAGACGCCACGGGTATCAGCGACGGTATATAACTATATTAAAGGTTAGACGGATAAATCTAGAACTTTTTATCGTTTTCTACCAATCACACGTCGTCACTGCGTCGACGCTGCAACAGCGGCACCAGGTACACCGGCACCTGGGACAGCTGCAGCACCCGTGCGGCGGTTCTCCCCAGAGGTGTTGCCACCCCGACCGCCTGGCTGTGACTACCTACGATCAACAAATCCACAGAGAGTTTCTGCGACTGGTCGAGAATCACTTCACAAGGATCACCCTGGATCACCCGCACCGAACGGATCAACTTGAGGTCCTGCTCCCCGTCCCCCAGCTCCTCGCGAAAACTGTCGAGCACCCGTTGTTCGATGGTCGCCATCACCGTCGTCAGGCCCTGGCTTTGCCATTCACTCAAGGCCTTCTCATCAAGGTAGCTCTGCAACACCGATTCGGCGAACAGCCCGATGGGCTCGACCACGTGAATCACATACAGATCAGCCTTGAACGTTCGCGCCAGCGCCAGGGCATGTTGCATCACATAGGGGGCATACAGACCGAGGTCAGTGGCGTACAGCATCGAACGAATCATAGAACCTCCTGGGCAGCCAGGATGGCGGGGATTGATTCAGCTTAGCAGCGCCTTTGGCAGTGCTCAGCCCTCGGTCTGAATTTTCAACTCGTTACTGATGCCATGGGGGACGTGACCGGTGGCCACGAACTCCCGGGCCTTCTCGCAATGCCCTTCCTGGTCATCGAAAAACACATCGGCGGCGAAGGCTTCGAGGAACGCCGACTTCTCCAGGCCACCAAGAAACAGCGACTCGTCGAGACGGATATCCCACTCGCGCAGCGTGCGAATCACCCGCTCGTGGGAAGGCGCCGAACGGGCAGTCACCAGCGCAGTGCGGATGGGACAGGACTCGTCGGGGAACTCGCGCTGCAACAGGTTGAGTGCCGCCAGGAAGCCCTTGAATGGGCCGCCGCGCAACGGCTCGCGGGCGGATTCGCGCTCGCTGGCCTGGAAGGCTTCAAGGCCGCCCGACTGATAAACGCGCTCGGACTCGTCGGAAAACAGCACCGCGTCGCCATCGAAGGCGATCCGCAATTCAGCACTGGAGGCCCGACCTGCGCCGCCCGACAGAATCGTCGCTGCGGCAAACCCGGCATCCAGGGCGCTGCGCACATCCTCGGCATGGGTGGACAGAAACAGGTGGCAGCCAAACGCCGCCAGATAAGGATAAGGGCTGCGCCCGCCGACAAACGCCGCGCGGGAGATGTCGAGCCCGTAATGCTGGATCGAATTGAATACACGCAAGCCGGTGTCGGCACTGTTGCGCGACACCAGCACCACCTCGACCCGGGCGCGGCCGAGGCTGGCGTTGAGGCTCAGGAGTTTCTTCACCAGCGGGAAGGCGTCACCGGGCTCGAGGGTTTCTTCCTCGTGGTCGATCTGGTACTTGCGGTACGCCTCGACGCCTTGGGCCAGGTAGACCTTGTGGCTCTCGCTCAGGTCGAACAGCGCTCGCGAGGAAATCGCCAGCACCAGTTTGTCGCCCAATCCCTTTGCCATGGTGTTCCCCCCAATCAGCGGTTATGCCGATCCATAAAACTCAAGGCCTGATACAGCGCCTGCATGCGTGGCAATTCACAACCCGCCGCGTTGGCCGCGGCCAAGGGGCGCGCGTAGATCGCCGCCAGTTCCAGCGGGCGCTTGTGCACGTAATCGTGATACATGCTGGGCAAGTAGTCATCCATGCTCTCGGTCATGGTGAACATCTGCCCGGCGTAACTGGCGGGAATCTCATGCCCGCAGGCGTGGGCGCCCTGCACCACTTCGGCCATCAGCGCCTGGATCAGTTCGCGGCTGGACTCATCCGCCATCATCGCCGTGGTGCCCGTGCCGAACAATACCGAGAGGCCGTTGTAAGGCACGTTCCACACCAGTTTATGCCAGCGCGCCTGGTGCACATTGGCCATGGCCTGGGAATCGATACCGGCCTGGTGAAACAGCGCGGCGCCTTCTTCGACGATGGCTTGCCGACCGCTGTCATCGTTGGCCGCGGGGCCACTGTGGTAACCCAGGTTGACCCGGCCCAGCGCCTGATGCTCGACGATCCCGGGACCGGAACGGTGCACGCCGATGTAGCACAGGCCACCCAGCAGGTGCAGCGACGGCGGCAGGTGTTCACGCAGGCTGTCCTCTACGTCGAGGCCATTTTGCAACAGGATTATCCTGGCGTCCGGGGCGGCAACTTGAGCGATGGTCGGGGCCAGTTCGACATTCCCGGTCGATTTGGTGCCCACCAGCAGCCAGTCGCACGGCGGCATGTCGGCGGCGCGGGCATAAGCCTGTACCGGGTGAAGGTGCACGGTTCCGTGGATCGTGCTGTTGAGTTGCAGGCCGCGCTCGCTGACCGCCGCGTACTCGCTGCGCAGCAGGAAATGCACATCGAAGCCGGCGCGCGCGAGCATCACACCGTAGTAGCCACCAATGGCCCCGGTGCCGATGATCCCGATCCGTGGCGACTGTTTTGTTACTTCGGTCATGGCAACTCCTCTGGTATTCGTTTGAGCGCCTGCTGCACACCTTGAGTCAGGTCGCTGGCGGTCAGACGCGTCAGTGACGCTAATATTCCATGGAATTTCCCGTCACACACCACAAACAACGCCGGCAGGTGAAAGATCTCGTAGCGCTCCACTGCCCCGCCATTGTGACCCGCATCCACCCAGCACACCCGGTCCACCGGCAAGTCCCAACCCGGCAGTTGCTGGTGCAGGAAGCGGCAACGCGAGCAGCCGTCACCGGTAAACACCACCAGGGACGTGCCGGGAAGCCCCAGTAATTGCTGGTCGATATCCAGGTCGGTAAGTTGCAGTTCTTTCACTATACTGCTGCCACCGCCGTCAACTGGACGGTGCTCGGAGTCCGTGTGCATGGGTCGTTTCTTTCCTCACCCTGATGATGTCGCTGTCGAAATAACCCAACGCCCCATTTCCGGCATTTCCCGCCAACGGCTGCACACTATCGGCCTGGGCGGCGTCGCATGCAATTGCCCGCGCGCCTGGCGCCAGGGCGCGGCCATCGAGTTGCACATCCCCTCACTGGGCCAGACGGCCCGCTATCCGGGCTATGTGGCATGGTGCCGCAAGGCCGAAAACGGCTACCGCGTCGACATTGCCTTTACCGATGAGCAGGCCTTGTTCGGTGCGCGAATGGGTGAGCAAGTGTGCCAGATCGAACGGTACTGCCGCCTCCACGAAGGCGCCGAGCCCACACTCGGGCAGAGCGAAGCGCTGGCCCGGGAATGGGTCACGCGCCATGCCGGCGAGTTCTCCCATGAGGCTTTTGTGCTGCCAGCGCTGGATTAAAGCGGACGTTGCCCATTGTCTCGCAGCCTTGTAACGCGCTAAGGTTCCGCTCCCCGCTGCACTTAAATCATGCTGTGCTCCGCCGCACGGGGATCGCTGGCGGCCGGCACCCGTGACCCTGACGAGTAACACGATGGCTGATTTACCGATCAACGACCTTAACGTCGAATCCAACGAGACCCTGATCACGCCCGATCAGCTCAAGCGCGAAATCCCCCTGAGCGACGCTGCCCTGCAGACCGTCACCAAGGGCCGCGAAGTCATCCGTGAGATTCTCGACGGCACCGACCACCGCCTGTTCGTGGTCATCGGGCCGTGCTCGATCCATGACCTCAAGGCTGCCCACGAATACGCCGAGCGCCTGAAGGTGCTGGCGGCGGAAGTGTCCGACACCTTGTACCTGGTGATGCGTGTCTATTTCGAGAAGCCGCGTACCACCGTCGGCTGGAAAGGCTTGATCAACGACCCGTACCTGGACGACTCGTTCAAGATCCAGGATGGCCTGCACATCGGTCGTCAATTGCTGCTGGACCTGGCGGAAATGGGCCTGCCGACGGCAACCGAAGCCCTGGACCCGATTTCCCCGCAGTACCTGCAAGACCTGATCAGCTGGTCGGCAATTGGTGCACGCACCACCGAATCCCAGACTCACCGCGAAATGGCTTCCGGCCTGTCCTCGGCCGTGGGTTTCAAGAACGGTACCGATGGCGGCCTGACCGTGGCGATCAACGCCCTGCAGTCGGTCTCCAGCCCGCACCGCTTCCTGGGTATCAACCAGGAAGGTGGCGTGTCCATCGTCACCACCAAGGGCAACGCCTACGGTCACGTGGTACTGCGTGGCGGCAATGGCAAGCCCAACTATGATTCGGTCAGCGTGGCCTTGTGCGAACAGGCGCTGAACAAGGCGAAGATCAAGCCGAACATCATGGTCGATTGCAGCCACGCCAACTCCAACAAGGACCCGGCCCTGCAACCGCTGGTGATGGAGAACGTGGCCAACCAGATTCTGGAAGGCAACCAGTCGATCATCGGCCTGATGGTCGAAAGCCACCTGAACTGGGGCTGCCAGGCGATTCCAAAGGACCTGGCCGACCTGCAATACGGCGTGTCGATCACCGATGCGTGCATCGACTGGTCTGCCACCGAGACCACCTTGCGCAGCATGCACGCCAAGCTCAAGGACGTGTTGCCCAAGCGCCAGCGCGGCTGAGCACAGACTGCGGACACAAAAACGCCGGGCTAAACCCGGCGTTTTTTTTGATCGTTCCCCCGCCCTGCGTGGGAATGCATCCTGGGATGCTCTGCGTACCGCCCTACTCAATGCTCAAAGCTTCGCGGCATGGCGCTGGTGGCGCTCCATGTAGCGCTCAACGTAGGAGCAGGACGGGATCACCGTATAACCTGCCTCTTCGGCGAACTTCAACGCTTCCTCGGTCAGCGCGGCAGCAATGCCACGGCCGCGCAATGCGTTGGGCACGAAGGTGCGATAGATATCCAGGGTCTGCTTCCCGAGATCCATATAGGTCAGATAGGCACGATGACCGTCCACATTGGTCTCGAACTGATGACCAGCCTGGTCATGGTGGATGGACAACGCCTCGCTCATCACTACTCCTCGCGGGTCTTGGTTTCTGACCCCTACCTTACCGATGTTTTTCCGGCGAAGGAACATCTACGCCACCCGGTGCCGGTTTCGACAACGAGAAAAGCGGCCAGTGCCTTGCACTAGCGCTCACAACCAGCACAGGGAAATAGTAGGCGCCAATCGCACAATTGCTCAAGACGCGCTCGTCTTCCGTTGCGCTGGCGGACATAGAAAGGGCCAATCGAGATTCCTTACGTCGATGGCCTGAACATTGCCGGCAGTTGAAGCTTGAGACGAACACGCGCTCTTAAAGTCACCTCAACATGCACAAAAGATACCGAATGGCGAAAAGACAATCTGAACAATAGTGTCAGGGACGATATATAAAATGACTTATGTTTACATGGCTTAACACATGCCAGCCGGCCCTTTCAGGCTGGATCCAATCCTCGGCCGAGTGCAAAAATCTGCATATTTTTTATACAGACTCTCGAAAGATTAGCCAAAATAGATTGGACGCGAGAATTTTTTTTGCTTCTTGCGCTACGTCAGTTTACTTACTACAAGTAATGGGTAGTATGTACGCCGGCTATTAGCTCACTCTGAGAAAGTAGCCATTTAATAGAAAGTCCTTGAAGGGGAACACGATGAACAACGTTCTGAAATTCTCTGCTCTGGCTCTGGCCGCAGTTCTGGCTACCGGTTGCAGCAGCGTCTCCAAAGAAACCGAAGCTCGTCTGACTGCAACTGAAGACGCAGCAGCACGCTCCCAGGCTCGTGCAGACGAAGCCTACCGTAAAGCTGATGAAGCTCTGGCTGCTGCTCAAAAAGCACAACAGACTGCTGACGAAGCTAACGAGCGCGCTCTGCGCATGCTTGAAAAAGCAAGCCGCAAGTAATAATCCTCCGGGGTTGTTATCAAGCCGATCCATTCTTGGATCGGCTTTTTTTTGCCTGTGATTTGGCTGGATTCCAGACAATAAAAAACCCGTCACCGCGCGAGGCGATAACGGGTTATGGATCGTGCAGGCTTACTGCTGCAGATCGACCGGCGTACTCGATACCATCGGCGCCCCGCCGGGTACACCGATTTCCGTCGGCAAACCGTCTTCAGCCGCAACCACGTCACGCACCTGGTCCCAGTTGACCCGCAGGTTGCTGGACAGGTCTTCACGCTTGAGCAAGGCGTTGATGACGGCGGTGTGCTTGTCGACGACCGATGGGGTGCCATCGTCGTTCAGCGGCGTATGGGCTTCCAGGTAGACCTTGCCCCCGGCCGCGCCGAACTTGTAGGCGTCGTTGATAATCCGCACCGACGTGCCCACCGGCACCATGTCGGCCATTTCCAGCACGTTGTTGTTGAACATGCGGAAGCAACCGTGGCTGGTACGGGTACCGATGCCGAACTTCATGTTGGAACCGTGGATCAGGTAGCCCGGCGTGCCGAGGGTGAACTTGAACGGCCCCAGCGGGTTGTCCGGGCCCGCCGGCACGACGTTGGGCAACGGGTCGCCATTGGCGGCGTGTTCTGCCTTGATCGAGGCTGGCGGGGTCCAGGTCGGGTTCGGGATCTTGCCCGTGATGGTGGTGTGGGCCACTGGCGAGCCCCAGCCTTCACGGCCAATCCCCAACGGGAACGTGTACACCACGTTCTGGCCCTTGGGGTAGTAGTAGAGCCGGTACTCCGCCAGGTTGATCACGATGCCTTCACGCGGGCCGGGCGGCAGGATGAAGCGCGTCGGCAACACGATCTCGGTACCCGCTCCCGGCAGCCAGGCATCCACGCCCGGGTTGGCCGCGACCATCTCCGAATAACCCAGGTCGTAGGTGGTGCCGAGGTCCGCGAAGGTATCTTCGTACTTGGCCTTGATCACCTGGACCTGGCCAACGATATCTTCACCCGGTGGCGGCAAAGGCAACTGCAAGGCTGCAGCAGGACCGGCCGCGCAGAGCGCAGCGAGAGACAGGCAGCAGGTGACGGCGGAAAGGCGCGACAACATCCGGGAATTCCTTCGCAGATCGACGGGTAGTAGAAAATGGATTGTACACGGCTGCCCGGCGGGCACCCATATTCAAAGCTCGAAGCGCAGCTCTGGCCAGATCGGCGGTGTGCCGCGTTTTTGCGACTCGAGGATCGCCCGGCACAGGGGGCACAAACGCTGGTCCTGGAAGATCGAGCGATCCACCGATGACCAGCGCGGCTGGGCAGGCAACAACGTGCCGCAGAGGGTGCGGTCGATGGACCCGCCCAACTCCAATTGACGCGTCACCAGATGCACCCGGACTTCCTGGCAGGCGAACAGATCCAGCTGTTCGTCAGGCTCGATCAGTTGGTAGGCAAACAGTGACCAGGCAGGACGCGACATCGGGGGCTCCAAATCGGGGGGGCGCCACCTTAGCCGAAAGACCGCTGCTAGAAAAGCGTCATAGCAGTGGTTTTAGCGTTGGCCAGACATTTTCCAGCAACTTGCCCTGCGCGCCAACCGCCGGGTGCAATTGGTCAGCCTGCATCAGGTCCGGATGACCACCGACGCCTTCAAGGAAAAACGGCACCAGCGGGACGCTTTTTTCCTTGGCCAGGGCCGGGTAGACATTAGCAAACGCGGTGGTGTATTTCGGCCCGTAATTAGGCGGCAACTGCATGCCCAGCAGCAGCACCTTGGCACCGCTGGCCTTGGACTGTTCAATCATCGATGCAAGATTTTGTTTCAATTGCTCGGGTGGCTGCCCACGCAGGCCGTCATTGCCGCCCAGCTCAATGATCACCAGGTCCGGCTTATGCTCTGCAAGCGCCGCCGGCAGCCGCGCCCGGCCTCCGGCACTGGTGTCGCCGCTGATAGAGGCGTTGACCACTTTATCGTCGAAACCTTCGCTCTTGAGCCGTTGTCCCAACAACGCTACCCACCCTTTGCTGGTATCCAGCCCGAAACCGGCACTGATACTATCGCCAACGATCAGGACTGTACCCGCCGCTGCGTTCTGGGCCATGCACATCAAGGCCAGGCCAGCACTCAAAAACCACATTCGCATTGGATTCTCCATGGGCGCAAGCATTCTCACCGCGCGAAACCTTAGCAAAGTGGTTCCCAGCGCGGAAGGTGAACTGACTATCCTGCACGAACTGAGCCTGGAACTGAACAAGGGCGATAGCCTGGCTATCGTCGGCGCCTCCGGTTCCGGCAAATCCACCCTCCTCGGCCTGCTGGCCGGCCTCGACCTGCCCAGCAGTGGCGAAGTCACCCTCGCCGGCCAGGCCCTGAGTACCCTCGACGAAGACCAGCGTGCACGCATCCGCGCCGAGCACGTGGGGTTTGTGTTCCAGTCCTTCCAGTTGCTCGACAGCCTCAACGCGCTGGAAAACGTGATGCTGCCCCTGGAGCTGGACGGCCGCAAGGACGCCCGCGAGCGCGCCCAGCACCTGCTGGAGCGTGTCGGCCTGGGCCAGCGTCTCACCCACTCGCCGCGCCAACTCTCGGGGGGTGAGCAGCAACGGGTAGCGATTGCCCGGGCGTTTGCTGCCGAACCAGACGTGCTGTTTGCCGATGAACCCACCGGCAACCTCGACAGCCATACCGGCGAGCGCATCAGCGACCTGCTGTTCGAACTCAACAAAGAGAGCGGCACGACCCTGGTGCTGGTGACCCATGACGAGCGCCTGGCCCACCGTTGCCGTCGCCTGATCCGTCTTGAAGCCGGCCTGATGGTCGCGCCCCTGGAGCCTTGATGGCACGCTTGCCCTTGTTGCGCCTGTTCAGCCTTGCCCTTCGCCAGTTGCTGCGCGATGCCCGCGCCGGCGAACTGCGTGTGCTGTTCTTCGCCCTGCTGGTGGCCGTGGCCGCCAGCACCGCCATCGGTTACTTCGGTGCCCGCCTGAACGGCGCGATGATGTTGCGCGCCACCGAGTTCCTGGCGGCCGACCTCGTGCTGGAAGGCAGTTCACCCGCCCGCACCGAGCAAATCCAGAGTGGCACCGAGCTGGGCCTGCAGCACGCCAGGGTGGTGGAATTCTCCAGCGTGATTGCCACTGACGCCGGCATCCAGCTGTCCAGCATCAAGGCGGTCAACGAGGCGTATCCGTTGCGCGGCGAGCTGAAGAGCGCCGCCGAACCCTTCGCCGAAGAAACTGCCGGAGGTGGCCCCAAACCCGGTGAAGCCTGGGTGGAAGCACGGCTGTTGACGGCACTGAACCTGAAAATCGGCGACAGCATCGACGTCGGCATGAAGACCCTGCGCCTTTCCCGCGTGCTGACCTATGAGCCGGATCGCGCCGGCAACTTCTATAGCCTGACGCCCAGGGTGATGATCAACCTGGCCGACCTTGACGCCACCGGCGTGGTGCAGCCCGGCAGTCGCGTGAGTTATCGCGACCTGTGGCGAGCGCCACAGGGCGGCACCGTGCTGCAAACCTATCGCGACCTGGTCAAGCCCGGCCTGGCTGCCAACCAGCGGCTGCAGGATGCGCGCGACGGCAACCAGCAGATCGGCGGCGCGCTGGGCAAGGCCGAACGTTACTTGAACATGGCCAGCCTGGTGGCGGTGCTGCTCTCCGGCGTGGCCGTGGCGCTCTCGGCCAATCGCTTCGCCAGCCGACGCTTTGATGCCAGCGCCTTGCTGCGCTGCCTCGGGTTGTCGCGACGCGAAACCATGTTGCTGTTCAGCCTGCAATTGGCCGTGCTGGGGTTGCTGGCCAGCCTGACCGGCGCCCTGCTCGGCTGGCTGGCGCAATTGGGCCTGTTTGCGCTGTTGCATAACCTGCTGCCGGCGGACGTTCCACCCGGCGGGCTGCTGCCGGCCGTTGCCGGGATTGGCACCGGGCTGGTAGCCCTCGCCGGTTTCGCCCTGCCGCCGCTGGCCGCCCTGGGGCGGGTGCCGCCACTGCGGGTATTGCGCCGCGACTTGCTGCCAATCCCTTCCAGCACCTGGATGGTCTACGGCGCCGCACTCTTCGCCCTGGGCCTGATCATGTGGCGCTTGAGCCTCGACCTGGTGCTGACCTTCGCCCTGCTGGGCGGCGGCGTGATTGCCGCGCTGGTTCTCGGCGGCCTGCTGCTCCTGTTGCTGCAAAGCCTGCGACGCCTGCTGGCCCGGGCCTCCCTGCCCTGGCGCCTGGGGCTGGGCCAGTTGCTGCGTCATCCCCTGGCCGCCGCGGGGCAGTCACTGGCGTTCGGGCTGATCCTGTTATCCATGGGCTTGATCGCGTTGTTGCGCGGCGAATTGCTGGATACCTGGCAGAACCAGTTGCCCAAGGACGCCCCCAACTATTTCGCCCTGAACATCCTGCCCGCCGACAAAGACACCTTCGGCGCACGCCTGCTGGAATTACAGGCGCAATCGGCTCCGTTGTATCCGGTGGTACCGGGACGACTGATCAGCATCAATGGCTCGCCAGTGCAGGAGATTGTCAGCAAGGACTCCAGCGGCGATCGTGCAGTACAGCGAGACTTGAGCCTGACCTGGGCCGCCGACCTGCCACCGGGCAACAAGCTGACGGCGGGCTCCTGGTGGACGGCGCAACCGACCGACGAGATTCCAGGCGTCTCGGTGGAGGCCAAAGTCGCCGACAGCCTGAAACTCAAGCTCAACGATCACCTGGTGTTTACCGTCGGCGGGGAAAACCGCGAAGCGCGGGTCACCAGCCTGCGGGAAATCAACTGGGACAACTTCCAGCCCAACTTCTTCATGATCTTCCAGCCCGGCACCCTGAAGGACCTGCCGGCCACCTACCTGACCAGCTTCTACCTCGCACCCGGCCATGACCAACAGATCGTCGACCTGTCCCGGGCCTTCCCGGCGGTGACCATCCTGCAGGTGGAGGCACTGCTGGAACAACTGCGCAGCATCCTGGCCCAGGTCACCCTGGCGGTGGAGTACGTGCTGTTGTTTGTCCTGGCAGCGGGGATGGCCGTGTTGTTCTCCGGGCTCCAGGCAACCCTCGATGAGCGGATTCGCCAGGGCGCCCTGCTGCGGGCGCTGGGGGCTGAGCGCAAGTTGCTGGTCAAGGCCCGGCGTATCGAGTTCGGGTTGTTGGGCGCAGTCAGCGGGCTGTTGGCAGCGCTGGGCACTGAACTGGTGACACTGGTGCTGTACCGCTACGCGTTCGACCTGACCTGGCACCCGCATCCGTGGCTATTGCTGCTGCCGGTGATCGGCGCCGTGCTGATCGGCGGTGCCGGCGTGTTCGGCACCCGCCGCGCACTGAATGCCAGCCCGTTGACGGTGCTGCGCGAGGGCTGAAAACGCAAATGGCCCGCACGCGTTCATGCGTACGGGCCATCCGTTGTCACTTCACATATTCGATAGCGGTGATCCACCAGCACACTTCGCCACTCGGGGTCTGCACGAGCGCCTCGTCATCCACTTCCTTGCGCAACAGTGCCCGGGCCATGGGTGAGTCGATGGAGATGTAGTCCATACGCTCATAGATCTCGTCGTACCCCACGATGCGAAACCGCTTGGTCTCGCCCTGTTCGTTTTCAATCTCCACCCAGGCGCCGAAAAACACCTTCCCTTCCTGCTCGGGCATGTACTCGACCACGCGCATGTCTTCCAGGCGCTTGCGTAAATAACGCACCCGACGATCAATTTCCCGCAGCAGCTTCTTGTTGTACTGGTAGTCGGCGTTTTCGCTCCTGTCCCCCAGGGAGGCCGCCCACGTCACTTTGCGGGTGGTATCAGGGCGCTTTTCTCGCCACAGGTAATCAAGCTCCTTTTTCAGGGCCTCATGACCTTCTTTGGTAATCAGCTTGGTGCTCAAAAGCTCTACATCCCCTGGAAGTTTGCATTTTTCAGACCCGCTGCCGCATCAGGCACAACGCATTTAACGCCCGATGTCGGCTGTGGGGGTCGATGATAAATGAACTCGGGAAAGTAGCCAGACCCACCGGCGGATTCCGGCAACGACGCGTATCAGTCAGCCTCCGTCTGGGTCGGGCCGCATTCAGGCTGGCCGCGCCCGTTCTCGCCAAGCCATGCAAGTGACTCATCCAGGGATTGAAGCGTAACCCTCAGGTTGTCCCGCAGGACAGGCAACTGGAACAGCGCAGCCGTCAGCTGTTGCTCCTTGAGACGCACCGCAAGGTCACGGTCATGCAACTGGGCTTCCTGGCTCTCCAGGTAGCGCGCACGCTCGTCCATTCGACGCTGCTCTGTCTGGTTCAGCGCCGAGCTGCCAGCCAGATGCTCCTCCCGGAGGGCCAGCGTGCGGGCCAACTGTTCCAGGGACGTTTCCTTTTCGGCAATCCTGTCGGCACTCCGCTGACTCTCCTGCTCAAGGTCAGCCCTTTCCTGGCGCAGTTCGAGACGCAACTGATCAAGCGCTTCTTCCTGCTTGAGCACGCTGAGCTTTTGCTGCGTCAGCTCCTGTGACAATCGGGAAAGATTGGCCAGCGTATCGTCCACTTCAAACAACGAGGCTGACTCATTCCGGGCAGGCATGGGCGGCGGCGCCTGGGGGACCGGTTCAGGTTGTTGGACTATGGGCGCCGGCACTGGCGCAGCGACAGCAGGCGCCTCGATCGGTGCCTGTAGTGGCGCCTCAACGAGCGGCTCGGATATCTCGAGCTCAGCCTCGGGCGCCTGCGTCACCGGCTCGGGCAATGACCGCGCAGGCTCTGAAGGATCGGGGGACCTGGGAGCAGACACCATTCTTGAGGAGAAACGAATCGACGGCACGATCAACGTATTGCTTTCAATGGCGGGCAAACCGGGCGCCGACGTTCCCAGGGTAATCACCTTCATCACCAGGGATTTCTTGATCGTCAACGAGTGATGATCTTCAGGCCTGGCCGGGGGCAATTTGCAGCCTTTCAAATCAACAAAATGAAAGGGAATCTGAGTTTCGCCGCTGCTTGCAGATTTTGCCCCGGGAGCAGCCGCGAGCGTCAGGATTTGCTTGAAGACATGGGTCGCTATTTGCAGGTCTTCCTTGGAGTCTATCGCCCCCAGAAAGTAACGTTCGGACTTTTTGCGCAACGCTGCGATGTACACCCGTGAACTACCGGGCTCTGTTTCTTCATCCAGACTGTAGGCAAGAAAGTTTGAAGAGATCTGCGCCACCGCAAAACCACAAAGCAGTGCACCATTGACCGGTGCATCATGCCCGGACTGTTCAAGAACAAGGGTACGTAGAAGCAGCATGACATCAGGCTCCATTTCAAATTGGCATAAACTTTAAATAAACACCAAATAAACAACGACTGTAATTAAATCATCAAAAGCAAAACAATTGTTTCAGCGAGTCATAGTCTGGCATGTAGGACTTATCTTATTCAGCCCCCTCAGCATTTCCAAGAGCGTTTATTGAACGTACCATTTTTTAACAGTGCGACGTCGGAAAAGCTTCAACATAAAAAGATTTCAAGCATTGAATTTCGAACATTCACAACCTGCTGTTCACCCAGGTTAATCCAGCCTTGCCATATCCATTCAGTAGAAAAGCATAATGATAGAGATAACGAGCCTGACAAAAACCATGGGCGGAAAAAACATTATTCATGACTTCTCATTCAACGCTCAACCCCAGGAATGCATCGGGCTGTTTGGAAATGATGGTGCGGGAAAAACAACTATTATCAAAATGATCTCAGGCTCGACTACACCCTCTTCAGGCCATATAAAAATATTCGGTAACGATATCGCCCTGAACGCATTCCAGGCAAAGAAAGTCACCGGCTACCAGCCAGAGCGACTCTTGAGCCATGGTGCAATGAGTGTAAAGGCCTTTCTCGGTTTCATTGCCGAAATACGTGGATTCCGCGGCGCGGAAAAACGCAAGATGATTGACCGGGCAGTTGCACGGCTTGAGTTGTGGCGGATACTCAAAAGCCCGGTGGAAACCCTCACGGACGGGTTGAAACGCAAGGTAGCCATCGCCCAGGCAATCCTGCATGACCCCGGCCTGCTGTTGCTCGACGAGCCAACAGAAGGTCTGAGTGCCGACCAGAAACACAAAGTCAGAATGCTCATCAAGTCGCTCAGCGACGAGATGACGATCATTGTCGCGTCCCGTGCGCCGGAAGAACTGACCGGTATTTGTACCCGCGCACTGGTGATAGCCGACGGTCGATTGGTGGCAGACACGTCGGTGCCCGAACTGCAGCGCAGCTCCCGTCATCACCAGGCGGTCACCCTTGCAGCCGATACACCGCTGGACCTGTTGGCCCTGGCGGTATTGCCCGGGGTCGCCGGCATCGAGGAAGACCGCGAGACTCCCGGCACAGTGACCGTACTCGCCCTGCCGGGGCAAATCATCTACCCCCACATCAATGCACTGGTCACCCAGCGCCGCTGGAAGCTCAATGCCCTGAACCTGGAAGCCGGGCGCCTGGATGACGTTGTGCACCATATGAGCCAGGAGGCATCGATTTGAAACTTCTCCCGGTCATATTCAAGCGTCAACTGGTCAGTTATCTTTCGGCACCCCTCACTTACCTGAGCACTGCGGTTTTCCTGACCGCCGCTGCTGTATTTGGCTTCCATGCAACCCGGTTACTGGAAGTCGGCAGTGCCGACTTGCAGGGCTTCTTCCAGTTGCACCCCTGGCTCTACTTACTGTTGACACCTGTTCTATGCACTCGGCTTTGGGCCGACGAGCCCACCACCGGTTCCATGGAGTTGCTGAAAACCCTGCCCGTCACACGTTTCGAGATAGTGGTCGGAAAGTTCCTGGCGGCCTGGATTGTTTCTGGCGTGGCCCTGCTGTTGACCTTCCCGATAGTTATCACCGTCAACTATTTTGGCAATCCGGACAATACAGTCATTGCGTCACAATACCTGGGAAGTTGGGTATTGGCCGGATGTTATCTATCCGTGGGCTGTTTTATCTGCGCACTGACACACCATCGCGCGATTATATTCACCGTAACCCTGTGCTTGCTGCTGACCGCCAGTGGCCTGTCATCCATTCTTGATGCAATTGAACATCAAGTTCCGGTATGGCTGATTGACCGCCTTCTTTCCCTGAGCCCGTCTGCGCGTTTTGCCGCCATTGACCAAGGGGTACTGGCTCTTCAAGACAGTTTGTACTTCATCAGTATGATCATCGCCTTTCTTGGCGCGACGGTCATTGTCCTGAATGTAAGAAACGGTTGAGAAGGACACATCACGATGAAAACGCGACTAAGTGCCAGCCTCACAATTATCACGCTGCTGTTACTGTTTCTCGCTTTTAACCTGGTCTGGGCACTGAAACTTCCAAATCCACGGCTGGATTTTTCGGAACAGAACATCCATACACTTTCCGATCCTGTACAGGCTATGCTCGGTTCACTGGAAACACCGGTGGATCTGTACTTCTTCAATTCAAGCAACCGTGCACACAAAGCCAACGCCGTTGAAAGCTACGCTAAACGGGTAGAGCTGTTGCTCAAGGAATATGAAAAAGCGGCAAAGGGCAAAATCAACCTGCACCTCATCGACCCCACCCCTTTTTCTGAAGATGAATACAAAGCCAGGTTACTGGGACTTGACGAACAACACGGATTCTTCGGCCTGGTGGGTACCAGCGCGGGCCATGCGCCCCATAGCATCCCGTCATTCAGCCCGGACCGGGAGTCACTGCTGGAGTATGAAATCAGCCATTTGATTCATAAGGTGATCCACCCCGAGCAACCCATTGTGGGCTTGATCTCCCGGCTGCCAATAAACGGTGAGCGAGATGAACGCAACGGCGTTAATACGCCTCCCTGGCAGGTGTTGCAGGAGATCCGTCGCCAGTTCAACGTGGTGAGCCTGGAGCCGGGTATCGCGCAAATTCCTGAACACGTCAAAACCCTGATGGTGATTCATCCCGGCAACCTGCCTGACCAAACCCTCTACGCAATAGACCAGTTTGTATTGGGCGCAGGCAAGTTGATGATGTTTATCGACCCGCTTGTCGGGCTGGACACCAGCGTCACGGCCCCGGAAAACCCCAAGCTGGAAGCATTGCTGTCCGCCTGGGGCATCCAGATGCCCGCGAACAAGGTGATTGCCGATCGCGACTATGCCACTTCGGTGATCCTGACCACAGGCCAGCCGCCTGTGCGCCATCCCGCGGCACTGACCTTGCCCCGCCAGGCGATGGCACAGGATGACATCAGCGCCTGGAAACTTCACAACGTCAACGTCTTGAGCAGCGGCGCCCTGGCCCCAGCCAAGAGAAGCCGCATGACCTTCACCCCGTTGCTGCAAAGCTCCGCGCACGCCGCGCTGTTTGAGGCAGAGCGCTTCGCCCTGCCAGCGCAGCTCAATTCACTGATCAATGAAACAGCCACTCGCGCTCAACAACAAGTGATCGCCGCCCGCGTCGAAGGGCCCGCCTATTCCGCCTTTCCTGACGGCATCAGTGGGCGTAACACCGGCTTGCAAAAGGCTGCGAACATCCATGTGGTCGTGGTCGCCGACACTGACCTGCTCAGCGATCGTGTGTCTGGAATGCTCCAGAAGCATCGCGCGGCGGGTGGCGCGTTGTCAGATAACGCGATGTTTGTATTGAACACCCTGGACAACCTGGCGGCGCCCGATGCACTGATGAACATTCGCCCCCGCGCAGGCGGTGCTCGATCACTGCAGGTGCTGCAGGCAATGCGCGAAGACGCGGCACTGGCCTACGGTGAGAAGTCCGCCGAACTGGCGCAACGCCTGGAACAAACGGAAAAGGAATGGCAACTGCTCAACCCCCCGACAATTTCCCCGGGCCCTCAGGCTGCAACCTCCAACACACTGCTGCAAGCGCTCAACAAGGAGCGCTTGCGAATCCCCATGGAAATTCACGCGCTGAAGGTCCAGTCATACGCCGAGGTTCACGCCCTGGAACGCAAAGTGAAGCTGCTCAATATCGTGCCTGTACCGCTGATACTGTGCCTGATTGCGGGGGGTATTTTCCTGTTGCGTCGCCGTCACCGGCACCTGCCTTCAGCAGCATTCTACTGAGGGCTCAACGCCGGGCGATCAGCCCTTGCCGGGCAATGCGGGTCAGTTGGCGTATCACTTCGCCCGCGTCGCTGGCACTGGGTGCCTGAATGACGGCCAGGTCGAAGCTGTTGGACGCAAAGCGCGCAAGGGAGTCGCCGTCTTCGACAAACTGGATCAGAAAGGCCGAAGGCCGCCCCGTGCGGCGCGGCCAGCCATCCAGATAGCGCAGCAACGTCGGCTGATGCTTGCCGCCCAAGAGGATTTTAGGATTGCGTTGGGTCAGGTCCGCGGTGATCGGGGCCAGGCGTATGAGGGGGCGTAGTGCATTCATTGTGTCGTGTCTCTGCCTCAAAAGTCTGCGGGCAGGTGAGAGGCAACACCGAACCAGCGCTTTAGCGGAATTTCGAAGCTGGCCCATGGCTCTGGCTTCTGTCGGGACTGTGATCAGTCACCCGTGGCGCCCCGCAATTAGCTGTTTAAATCGGCGCATGGGCAACATCCTAGAGAAGCCTGTAGGGCGGTGTCAAGAATCCCGAGCAACGAAAAGGCCCGCACTGGGCGGGCCTTTTAAGGGGGGGTCGCGGTATCAGTGAGTGATGGCGCGGTCTGCGGACAATTTGCCCGCACCTTCCAACAACACGGCCAGCGTACCGCCCAGCAGCGCCAGGGCGAACTCGTAGCCGTTGTTGGCCATGAACAAACCGTTATGGATATGCACCGAGAAAATCGCCACCAGGGAAATGATCGACAGGCCGAGTGCCGCCGGCCGTGCCAGCAAGCCAATGATCAGCGCCAGCCCGGCGAAGAACTCGGTACCACCGGACAGCACCGCCATCAGGGTACCTGGGGCCAGGCCGATACTTTCCATCCACTGGGCAGTGCCCGCCAGGCCGCCGCCGCCAAACCAGCCAAAGAGTTTTTGCGAACCGTGGGCGGCGAAGATGATCCCGACAAAAATCCGCAGGACAGTCAGGCCGTAGCCGGCGCGGGTGGAGAGGATGCGGGTGATCAATGGGCTCATGCTGATAATCCTTTTCAAGGTAGGGGTTGGGTTGGCCGCTATATTAATCAGTTTAAACAATGATAAAAGCCGATAAAGCGGCTCATAATTATCGAATTAATAGATTATTTGCGTGAGGCAACCCGTGGCGCTGCCGGCTCCAACGACTCCCGCTCACGATCAAACGCCAGGTAATACTTGTTCACGCTATTAACATAGCTGACGCCGCTCATTCCCACCTGCTCCATGGCAATGCGCTCGACCTGGAAAAACCATTGGTTTGGGTTAAGCCCCCGCCGCCGCGCCTCGGCACGCATTCCCTGGACCCGCTCGGGCCCCATGTTGTAGGCCGCCAGCACAAACGCCATGCGCTCGCGCTCGTTGAGCTTGGGGCTTGAGAAGAACTTGCGCCGGATCATCGCCAGGTACCGCGCGCCCGCCTGCACATTGCTGTCCAGGCTTTCGATGTTGTTCACCCCGACCCGCTGCGCCGCCGATGGCGTGATCTGCATCAGCCCGGTGGGGCCGCCGCTGCTGCGAGCGCCAGGGTCCAGGGCAGACTCCTTGAACGCCAGCGCGGCCAGGTTCAGCCAGTCCATGCCCTGCTCGCGGGCATGCTTTTGCAGCACCGGGCGCAGTTTTTCCAGGCGCTGGCGGTCGACGCGAGCCAGTGGATAACGTACCTGGTAGAGGCGGCGGTAGATGCGCTGGAACGCCACATCCTGATCGGACGGCGTGCGGTAGGTCTTGAGGAAGCGATCAATACTGGCCCGCAGCATCGAGGCATCCTGGCGCACAAACCAATACTCTTCGCCCGGCTCGCTGATGGTCACTTGCCGGTCGAAACGCAGCTTGGGCAGGATCTTCGCCCAGCGTTCGGCAATCGGCCGCTCGACAATGGTCAGGTGGAAAATCCCGGCCTGTACCATCTCCAGCACGTCCTCTACCGCGAGGCTCGGATCCACCCATTCCACCTTCACCGGCGGCAATTTGTGCAGCGCCAGCTTCTGGTTGACCTGGCTGATCGCATCCGACGCGGCACTGCCCGTGGTCAAGGCCAGCGTGCGCCCGGACAGTTGCTCCAGCCGGGTAAACCGCCGCTCGCCCTTCAGCCCCACCAGCCATAACGGCACGTCGCTGGCGATCGGGTCGCTGGTGGCAATCTTGTGGGCGGCCTTCACATCCAGCAATTCGCCGGGTGCCACCAGGTCGCCCTCGCCACGGGCCAATGCGCCAATCAGCTGATCCTTGGCCTTGGGAATAATCTTGAGGTTGATTTCCTCGCCGTCACGGGCGTGACCGTTGAGGTATTGCTCGAAAGCGCGCAGGCGATGGTATTCAACACCGATGGCCTGGCCCTGGACTTCGCCGGAACTGTTGCGGCTCTGGTTGACCAATACCCGCAAGGTGCGGCTGCTGCGGATTTCCGCAAGGTCGCGGACCTTGCCGGGCCGGGTCACTTCCAGCGGCCCGTCCAGACGCGCAACCGCCGCCATGGGCAGCAGTAACGTCAGGCACAACACAAGCAACGCCGAGGGTCGGATCATCCGCTCTCCGGAAGAAAGAATACTGCCCATTGCTTCGCGAAAAACGAGGCGTTGGGGGACAGAAACAGAGCGCCATGAGCGCAGGCTTTGGGCGCAAGGGTGGCACGGCAGATGGCGACAAACCAAACACGGTGTTACTTGCGACTTTCAAAGACAGCTTTAACTCGTTGTAGTTCTTGGCTTTTCTTATAAATCTACAGCTCTGATATGCTTTCCGACCGCAGGCGGAGGTAGCACCATGCAACTCATTGATATCGGCGTCAACCTGACCAACCCAAGTTTCGACGAAAAGCACCAGGCCGTTCTCGACCGTGCCTACGCCGCCGGGGTGAGCCAATTGGTGCTCACCGGTACCAGTGTCGACGGCAGCGAACAGGCCCTGGAGCTGTGCCAGCAACTGGACGAAAGTGGCCAACGCCTGTTCGCCACCGCCGGCATTCACCCCCACTCTGCCAGTGACTGGAACGCCGAAAGCGCCAGGCGCCTGCGCGGCCTGCTCAAGGAAAGTCGCGTGCGTGCGGTGGGTGAATGCGGGCTGGATTTCAACCGGGATTTCTCACCGCGCTCCCAGCAGGAAAAAGTCCTCGAAGAACACCTGGCCCTGGCCGTGGAGTTGAAGCTCCCGGTATTCCTCCACGAACGTGACGCCAACCAGCGCCTGCTGGAAATCCTGCGGGACTACCGCGATCACCTGTCGGCCGCCGTGGTGCACTGCTTCACCGGCGAGCAGCGGGCGCTGTTCAGCTACCTCGACCTGGACCTGCATATCGGTATCACCGGCTGGATCTGTGACGAGCGCCGTGGGACGCACCTGCATCCGCTGGTCAGGGAAATCCCCCGGGGCCGTCTGATGCTGGAAAGCGACGCGCCCTACCTGCTGCCTCGCACCCTGCGGCCCAAGCCGAAAAACGGTCGCAACGAACCCGCCTATTTACCGGAAGTCCTACGGGAGGTCGCGTTGCACCGCGAAGAAACCGTGGAAGACCTGGCGCAACACAGCACCGCCTGTGCCCGCGCCTTTTTTGGATTGCCTGTGCCGGATTGACGCGGCGCATTGACCCATATCAAAACCCGGCATTCCGATAGCGGCACAATAATGGCACCTTGCCAATGCTGTTTCCGCTATCAGAGAAAACCTTCCATGGGTGCCTGGCTTAGCAACATCTCGCTGAAGTACAAATTCTGGGCCGTGAACGCGGTCGCCTTCATCACCACCCTGCTGCTGGTGTTGTACGCCGTGCAGCTTGAACAACAGGCCCGCAGCCAGGCCTCACAGGCGTCGGCGCAAGCCCAGGGGCGCTTGCTCGGTGCCTGGCCCGCCGGCCAGCCACTGCCCAAGGGCGAGTACTGGCTGACGTTTGCCAGGGGCAAAGTCCCACAACTGGGCGACGAAGATCTGTCAGCCCTGGCCAACGCCAGTGGCTGGGTGGATTTCAATCACATGCCACTGCTCGGCGAAAACCCGCTGATGGGCGCCGAAGTAATCAGCCGTGCCGACGGTCAACAGGTCGCCGTGCTGGCCTACGGGCCCAGCTTGAGCCAAGTGTTCGAAGAACGCTTCGCCAACTACGCCGTAGCGGTGATGATTCTGATGCTGGCCATGCTCGGCGCTTCACAGCTGCTGATCCGCTTTCTCCTCAGCCAGCTCAACACCTTGAAAGACGTGATGCTGCACGTCGAGAAAACCGGCGACCTCTCGGCCCGCGTCCCCCTGGCCTGCAAGGATGAAGTCGGGCAGATGGCCAGCGCCTTCAACGCGATGCAGGCGGGTTATCAACGGGTGGTCAACACGGTTGCGCGCACCGCCAGGCAACTGGACGACGGCGCCGCACGCCTGGCCAGCAGCATGAACGAGGTGCAGCACGGCATGCTCGGCCAGCAAAGCGAAACCGACCAGGCCGCCACGGCGATCAACGAGATGACCGCCACCGTCTACCACATCGCCCAGCACGCCGGCGCCACCCGCGACCTGTCACAGACGGCCGATACTCTCGCCGGCAGCGGCCAGGAAGTGGTCAGCCGGGTACAGCGCTCGATTGCCGGGCTGTCCACCGGCGTGCAGCAGACCGCCGAAATGATCCAGAAGCTGGCCGAGGACAGCCAGAAAATCAATGGCGTGGTCGGGGTGATTCACAGCATCGCCGAACAGACCAACCTGCTGGCCCTCAACGCCGCCATCGAAGCCGCCCGCGCCGGCGAAATGGGCCGGGGTTTTGCCGTGGTCGCCGACGAAGTGCGCAACCTGGCCAAGCGGGTGCAAAGCTCCACCGATGAAATCACCCGCATGGTGTCCGCCCTGCAAGCCGGCACCCGGGACGCGGTGGATTTCATGCAGGAAAGCTCGTTCAAGGCCGACGACTGTGTGCAACAGGCTCAAGAAGCCGGGATTGCCCTCGCCGAGATCACCGGCGCGGTGGCGCAGATGCGCGAGAGCAACACGCAGATTGCCGTGGCTGCCGAGCAGCAAAGCCATGTGGCCGAGGAAATGAATCGGGCGGTGGTGAGCATTCGGGACGTCACCGAAAACACCGTGCAGCAGACGGTAGACTCGGCGACCACCAGCAATGAGCTGGCGACCCTGGCCGGGGAACTGAGCAAGGCCATCGGCCAGTTGCGGCTTTAACCCCTGAAGGGGTGGCTATGGCCCCCATAGCCATCCTTGATTCGCGGCCCCACCCTGCCCGACCTAAACTCTGCTCAAGATGTTTCAACGGACAGAGGAATCACGATCATGGGCAAACGTCATCCAAATATCCCCGCCTGGCAATGGCGCACCCACCCGCAAAATCACCAGCACGGGACCAATCAAGTGTTGCAGCTGATTGCGCTGCCACTCCTGGTCATCGGTTTTCTGTTGATGGCATCGGGCGTGTTCAGCGAGAACCTGGCGAGTGCCGCCATCGGTATCGTCGGCATTCTGGCAGCCCTTGGATTGCAGCATCACGGTCGCCGCCTGGAGGCACGCGGCAGCGACGCCTCCGGCGATCAACACTTGCTGGTCTGAGGACTCAGGCGAACACCACCACCGACTGGCGGCTGATAGCGATCAACTGGCCGTCGGGGCTCCACAACTGCGCAGCCGCATGGCCATAGCCATCGCGGGCGTGCTCGATGTGGACCAGGTATTGGCACCAGTCCAGGGTGCTCAGGTTTTGCAGCGGTTGGACAAACTCGATGGTCCAGGTCAGTGTGCTGCCGGCCGCCGGTTGTTTCAGGTGCGGCAACACCGACGGTGGCCACGCATCCACCAGCGCGAGGATGTGCGCTTCGGTCAGCGGCTCTTCCTTTACATCGCCACGCAAGCGCACCCAGCCGCCCATCTCCCGGGATGTATTGCCGGTGAACGGCAGGCCACCGACGCTCCAGCGCATCGCCAGGTGGCGCATGAACTCCGGCGTCACGCCTTTGATGTAGGGCAACTCCTGGCATTCATCCCAATGTTTGAAGGTGGGCGCCGGTTCGGCGGCGACGTCAATCTGCGAAGGCCGTGATGCGCCAAAACTGGCCTGCACCAGGGTCATCGTTTCACCGTTCTGCACCACACGTCCCAGCACTTGGCTGACGGCCTTGCCTTCGCGCAACACTTCGACCTCGTAGCGGGCCGGCACATCCGGCGCCACCGGCCCCACAAAGGTGATCGCCAGTGAGCGCAACGGGCGATCCGCAGGGACTTTCGCCCGCAAGGCCTCGTACTCCAACGCCGCAACCAGCCCGCCAAAGCTGGCGCGGCCCTGGGCCCATTCGGCCGGGATCGAAACGTCCAACGGGTGGCTGCGGGCAGCGTCGAGCAAATCACTAAAGCGCATGGCGGTCTCAACTTGAAAAAGGAGTTGAGGGATCTTAACCAGCCGGCCTACACCATGCAGCGCCTATTCCGGCCAAAATCCCGGACAGATAGGTCGCAGGGTCAAGCGAAGCAGTCGGCGTTCAACTTATCCAAAACCCGATCCGCCTGCCCTTCCGCCTCGGCCATGGTGCGGTGCCAACCAGGCACGCACGCCTGCAAATCGGGCTCGTGCCCGGCTTGCGCCAGCCATTGCCAGCAATCGTGCCAATCACCCAGGGCGCCCTGGGCCGCCTTGAGACGCGATGTGGCTTTGGGCGGTAGCTTGTTCAGCTCGGGATAAGCCTCGGCCGCATAACGCACGCGCTTGATCAACAGGCGCAGGCGATGACGGTCGTGGTTGGGGTCGTGCAGCGCTTCGCCGAGCTTCTTCCATTGCTTGGCCAGGCGTTTTTCAATGCGCGCGCGCAGGCCCTTGAGCAATTTCTGCCGTTGGGAGGCGCGGATAAAGCGGGGGAATGCTTCGAGGATCAACAGCAGTTGCGCCAGCTCAGGCCCTTGTGCAACCGAGCGGTAGGTGGCCGGCTGCTGCCGGATACGCCGCTCGGCCGCCTCATGATGGCCGTGTTGGTGGAGGTACGCCGCCAGCACTTCGCGGTCGCGAAATGGCGTGGTCAGTTGGCCGACGGCACTGGCGGCCGCCTCGAGCTGCTCGACACCGGGCAACCCGCGCAATGGCCGCAACAGGCTGCGCAAGCGCCGCACCGTGGTGCGCAGATCATGCAGGGCCTCGTCGTCCGTGACGGCGGCGAGGCGCGCCTGGCAGCTCAGTAACCCAACTTCCAGGCCGATGACCTGAGCGACTAGCTGATCGACCAAGGCTGACATCCTTTCCTCCTCAATGATTAAACCTTAGGGCTTGAGGCCGCCGACGCAACCTCGTTGCACTCGACAACTGCTACGCGGGGTTAGCGCCCGGCGCGCGACTCACGAATATAGAAGCGGGCTTTCTCGGCCTTGGTCGAGCAGCCTTCGAAGGCTTCGAACTGCTGCTGGGTCTTGGCGCCAGTCAACAACGACAGAGCCTTGGAGTAACTCACGGTGCCGGCGAAACCTTCGGCCTTGGCCAGGTCCAGCTCGTGCCACGCAGCATCCAGTTGCGTGCCGCAGCTGTCGCGATAAGCGGTTTTCCCGGCACAACCGGCCAGGGCCAACACGATCACAGGCACACACATCCAGGCTTTCATCAAATGACACCTCAAGAAAAGAAAAAACAGTCACAGGTGTAGACGTTGCCTACACCGAAAAGTGCCTTATCCGACTGCCTGAATCCGCAGTCCCGATTGCCAGAGCATACCCGAGCGTGGTGGCCCGCTCGCGAAAATAATCGGTTGTGACAGTGATGATTGAAGCGCGCCCCTCGATGGGTGCATTGTGGTCACCTGTTTTGCGAAGGATCAGGTCATGAAGAAACGTGTTGCATTGGTGCTGGGCTCCGGCGGCGCCCGGGGCTACGCCCATATCGGCGTGATCGAGGAAATCGAAAAACGCGGCTATGACATCGCCTGCATCGCCGGCTGTTCCATGGGTGCGGTGGTGGGTGGGATCTATGCTGCGGGTAAGCTGGACGAGTACCGAAACTGGATCGAAAGCCTCGACTACCTGGACGTACTGCGCCTGGTAGACGTGAGCTTTCGCCTGGGGGCGATCCGTGGCGAGAAGGTGTTCGGGCAGATCCGCAAGATCGTCGGCGAGATCAATATCGAAGACCTGCGCATTCCCTACACCGCCGTGGCCACGGACCTGACCAACCAGCAGGAAATCTGGTTCCAGGAAGGCTGCCTGCACCAGGCCATGCGGGCCTCGGCGGCGATTCCCAGCCTGTTCACCCCGGTGATGCAGGGCAATCGCATGCTGGTGGACGGCGGCTTGCTGAACCCTCTGCCGATCGTGCCGGTGGTGTCGAGCCACTGCGACCTGATCATTGCGGTCAACCTCAACTCCACCAACCAGAAGCACTACAAGCTTCCGGTGATCCAGCGTCCGCCGGCGTTCAGGAGCCGCTTCGACAACCTGGTGCGTTCACTGGGTTCGCACTTGCCGTTTCGGCGCAAGCAGGCCGAGCAGTTGTTGATGCTGGAACAGGAAGCGCTGCTGGCCCAGGCTGCCGACATCAACCCGTGGCTGGACTCTGCCGAACCCGAGGCGCAACAACCGGCGGCGGCACCGGAAAAGGCCGGGGCGCCAAAGTCGGCGACCGGCTCGTTCATCATCGATAACGTGGGGCCTGCATCGCTGCTGGATCTGATCAACCAGAGCTTCGAGGTAATGCAGACGTCATTGGCGCAGTACAAGATCGCCGGGTATCCGCCGGATATTCTGATCAACGTGCCGAAGCGCGTGTGCCGGTTTTTCGAGTTTTACAAAGCGCCGGAGTTGATCGCGCTGGGGCGGGAGATCGCGAGCGATACGCTGGATCGTTACGAGAGCGAGCAACACTGAGGTTTGATAAGCAGGGCTCCCTCGCCACAGGTGAGCTAACGCTTCAGGCTTCGGTGTTCAATAGCCGATACCCAACACCGGCCTCAGTCACGATAAACCGTGGTTGGGTCGGATCATCCGCCAGTTTCTGGCGCAGATGCCCCACCACAATCCGCAGGTAATGGCTGTCTTCGGTATGGGTCGGGCCCCAGATATCCTTGAGCAGTTGCTGCTGGGTGATCACCCGCCCGGGATGCCGCGCCAGTTGCGCCAGTACCGCGTATTCCTTGCGGGTCAGCGCCACTTCGACACCGTCCAGCAGCACCCGCCGATAAGCCAGGTCTACCGTCAGCGGGCCAAAACGTAGTGCCGCTTCCTGGGCCTCCCCCGCCGGCGCCTGGCGCAACAACGCCCGCACCCGTGCAAGAAACTCCTGGATGCCAAATGGCTTGGTCACATAGTCATTCGCGCCGTTGTCCAGCGCCTCGACTTTTTGCACTTCACTGGCTCGCACCGACAACACCAGTACCGGTACCGTGGACCACTCACGAAACTCGCGCAGCACCTGCTGGCCGTCCATGTCCGGCAGGCCGAGGTCAAGCACCAGCAGGTCCGGTTTACTCAAGGCGGCCTGCGCCAGGCCTTCGTTGCCGGTGCCGGCCTCGATCACTTTGTAGCCCTGGGAGGCCAGGCTGATACGCAAGAACTTGCGGATCTGCGGTTCGTCGTCAATGACCAAAATCGTCGCAGTCTGGCTCATGGTGTCCAATCAAAATCCGTGAAGAAAAGAGGGTAGCTCAAGGTTCGCTTTCCAGGCCAGGCTGGGCCTGCAATGGCAGGAATAAAGTGATGCAAGTGCCACGGCCGTCAATGCCGTCGGCCACGCTGATATGCCCGCCGTGGGCGCCGACCATGCCCTGGCAGATCGCCAGGCCGAGCCCGGTGCCCTGCCCGCCGCGATCCCCCCTGGCGGCGGTGTAGAACATATCGAAAATCTTCGCCCGCTCCTCCTCGGGAATCCCCGGTCCCTCATCGGCAACAGCAAAAAACAACTGGTTATCCTGCACGCCCGCGCTGAGTTTCAGCCGGCCTTGTGGCGGCGAGAAGCGTGCGGCATTTTCCAGTACGTTGACCAGTGCTTGCTCGATCAACGCGGCATGCACGTAGAGCAGCGGCAGCTCGGGCGGCACGTCGGTGATCACCTGCAGCGGCGCCAATACCGCACGCAAGCGGCCCAGGGAGCTGCCGACGATATCGCCGGGTGACACCCAGTCCCGCGCCAGCTTCAGCGCGCCGTGGCCCAGACGAGTCATGTCCAGCAGGTTCTGGATGTAGCGATCCAGGCGCTCAGCCTCATCGCGAGTGCCTTCCAGCAGCTCCCGGCGATCTTCCAGGGGAATCGCCTCGCCGAGGGCCAGCAGGCTGTCGATGCTGCCACGCATGGAGGTCAGCGGTGTGCGCAAATCGTGAGACACCGAAGCCAGCAAGGCGCTGCGCAATTGCTCGGTTTCGCCGTGCAGGCGCGCGGCTTCCAGCTCCTGGCCGAGTTGTGCACGGGCCAGGGCCTGGGCCAATGGCTGGCTCAAGGCCGTGAGCAGGCGACGGCGCTGGCCGCTCAGTTCAAGCCCGGCCTTCGGGCTGACCCCCAGCAGACCCAACGGGCCTTCTTCGCTGGACAACGGCCACCACCACCAGCGCCCGAACGGCAAGGTGCCGGTGCCCATGCCGGCCGGCTGATCGTGCTGCCAGGCCCAGTCGGCGGCGGCGCGTTCGGCTTCGGTAAAGGTGATCGGGCCTCCGGTCTCGACCTTCCAGTCGCCCTGCCCGTCGCGGTTGAGCAGGCACAATTGCAGGTCGCTCCAGCCTTCCAGATGATGCGCGGCGGCACTGATCACTGCCTGGCGATCGGTGGCGGCGGTGAGTTTGCGGGACAGGTCGAGCAGCTCGGTGGTTTCTTCCTGGGTATCGCGCAGCGCCTGCAACTGCCGGCGCTGGCGTGCAGCGAGATTACCGGTGAGCGCCGCCATCAGCAGGAAGAACAACAGCGTCAGCACGTCTTCTTCACGCTGGATCGCGAAGGAGAAATTCGGCGGGATGAACAGGAAGTCGTAGCTCAGGAATGACAGCGCCGCACACGCCAACGCCGGCCCCAGGCTACTGCGCACCGCCACCAGCAATACGGCGGCGAGGAACACCAGCGAGATATTCGGCAACGGCAAGGCACTGGCGACACCCCATGCGACTGCGGCCGCGATCACGGTCGCCACCACCGCCAGGGCATAGTCAAACCACACCAGCCCACGCACATCCGGCAGGCGCGGAGGGGCCGGAACTTCGTCGCTGTCGAGGACGTTGATTTCCAGGCCCCGTGCATTGCGCAGCAGGCGTGCCGCCAAGCCGCCACCAAACAGATTGCGCCGCCAGCGCGGCCGGGACTGCCCCACCAGAATCAAGCTGGCGCGACGCTCGGCGGCGTGCTGGATCAGGGTCTTGGCCACCTCCCCCGCTCGCAGCAACACCACTTCACCGCCAAGACGCTCGGCCAGTTGCTGGGCGTTTTGCAGACGCAGGCGCGATTGTTCATCCCGCACCCGGCCGTTATCCACATGCACCAGGCTCCACGGCAAATGCCGACGCTGGGCTACGCGGCTGGCATGACGCACCAGGCGTTCGGCCTGGGCATCGCCGTCCACGCCCACCAGCAAGCGGCCACGCACAGCCGGTGCGGCCTGGCCCAATTGGCGATAACCCTGGGCCAGGTCATCGTCGACATGGGCCGCGGCGGTTTGCATCGCCAGCTCGCGAAGGGCCATGAGGTTGGTCTGGGTGAAGAAGGCATCGATGGCAGCACGGGCCTGTTCCGGCACGTAGACCTTGCCGTCCCGCAGGCGCTCCAGCAGTTCCCGGGATGGCAGGTCGATCAGCAGCAGTTCATCGGCTTCCTGCAAGACCCAGTCGGGCAAGGTCTCGCGCACTTGCACGCCGGTAATGCCGCGCACCTGGTCGTTGAGGCTTTCCAGGTGCTGGACGTTGACCGTGGTGAAGACGTTGATGCCCGCCGAGAGCAATTCCTGAATGTCTTGCCAGCGTTTTTCGTGGCGGCTGCCGGGGGCGTTGCTGTGGGCCAGTTCGTCCACCAGCACCAGTTTGGGCTTGGCGGCGAGCAGGCCGTCGAGGTCCATTTCCTCCAGCATCACGCCGCGGTATTCGGAACGCAGCAGCGGCTGTTGTGGCAAGCCGCTGAGCAAGGCTTCGGTCTCGGCGCGACCGTGGGTTTCCACTACGCCGGCGATCAGCCGCACACCCTGGCGCAGTTGGGTGTGGGCAGCCTGGAGCATGGCGTAGGTCTTGCCCACGCCCGGGGCGGCGCCGAGGAAGACTTTGAGCCGGCCACGGCCGTCCCGGGGTAGATCGGCTAACAGGGCATCGGCGCGGCCGGAGTCGCTCATGCGGGCGGTCTTCCTTCAGGTGTTGATGTGGGTTTCTTGAGTCCGCCTTCGCGAGCAAGCCCGCTCCCACATTTGACCGCATTCCAAAGGTGAAACTCAGTCGAATGTGGGAGCGGGCTTGCTCGCGAAAGCGGCGCCACGGCTTACAGTTTTTCCAAGGCCATGTTCAACGCCAGCACGTTCACCACCGGCGGCCCCACCAGCGGGCTTTCGATGTGCTCGTCCATCAAGCGCTGCAGGGTCGCCACCGGCAGATTACGTGCGGCGGCTACCCGGGCCAGTTGATAGGCAATTGCCTGCGGTGGCAAGTGTGGATCAAGACCGCTGCCGGAGGTAGTCAGCAATGCCATCGGCACCGGTCCCTGGTCTGGCACCAGCAGTTTCTTGGCATCGTCAAATACACGAGTGGCCAGTGCGGGGTTGCTTGGGCCGAGGTTGCTGGCGCTGCTGGAAACCGTAGCAAACGCACCGGCAGATGGCCGTGGGTGGAACCAGCCGTCACCGGTGAAATCCTGGGCAATCAGGCTCGAACCGCGAACCTTGCCGCTGGCATCGTGCACCAGGCTGCCGTTGGCCTGGTCAGGGAACGCGACTTGCGCCACACCGGTGACAACCAGGGGATAGGCCACGCCGGTGATCAAGCTCATCAACACCAGCAGGCTCAGGGCCGGGCGGATAATGTTGGACATTTCAAATTCCTCAATTCGGTCATTGCAACCTGCAGGCACCGGTTTGCCGGTACCTGCGGGCATCGAGTCAAACCAGGTGCAGCGCGGTCAACAGCATGTCGATCGCCTTGATGCCCACGAACGGCACCACGATCCCGCCCAGGCCGTAGATCAGCAGGTTGCGACGCAGCAACGCCGCCGCACTCGCCGCCTGTACACGCACACCGCGCAGCGCCAGCGGGATCAGCACCACGATGATCAGCGCGTTGAACACGATGGCCGAGAGGATCGCGCTCTGCGGGCTTTGCAGGTGCATCACGTTGAGCACACCCAGTTGCGGGTAGATCGAGGCGAACAGCGCCGGCAGGATCGCGAAGTACTTGGCCACGTCGTTGGCGATGGAAAAGGTGGTCAGCGCACCACGGGTCACCAGCAATTCCTTGCCGATCTGCACCACGTCCAGCAGCTTGGTCGGGTCGCTGTCGAGGTCGACCATGTTGGCCGCTTCACGGGCGGCCTGAGTGCCGTCGTTCATTGCCATGCCGACGTCAGCCTGGGCCAGCGCCGGGGCGTCGTTGGCGCCGTCGCCGCACATCGCAACCAGGCGACCATCGTTCTGTTCGTGACGAATGCGCGCGAGTTTTTTCTCTGGGGTGGCTTCGGCGAGCACGTCATCCACACCGGCTTCAGCAGCAATCGCGGCGGCGGTCAGCGGGTTGTCGCCAGTCACCATCACGGTGCGGATCCCCAGCTTGCGCAGCTCGGCAAACCGTTCGCGGATGCCGGGCTTGACCACGTCCTTGAGGTGAATCGCGCCGAGCAATTTGCCGTCGGCACACACCAGCAATGGTGTGCCGCCGCTCTGGGCGATCTTGTCGATTTCCCGCGACAGCGCCGGTTGCAGGTCGCGGCGTTGCAGGCCAATGAACGCCAGCAGCGAATCCACGGCACCCTTACGGAACACACGGCCCTGGTAGTCGACGCCGGACAAGCGGGTTTCCGCGCTGAACGGTACCGAGGTCAGCTCATCCGTCGACGGCTCGGCTTGCGGGTGCTGGCCGCGCAGGTATTCGACGATTGACTTACCTTCGGCCGTGTCGTCCGCCAGGGATGCCAGCAGCGCGCCCTCGGCCAGTTCCTTGCCGCTGACACCCGGCGCGGCGATCACGTTGGTGCAACGACGGTTACCGAAGGTGATGGTGCCGGTCTTGTCCAGCAACAGCACGTGCACGTCCCCCGCCGCTTCCACCGCGCGACCGGACTTGGCGATCACGTTGAGGCGCACCAGGCGGTCCATGCCGGCAATACCAATGGCCGACAACAGGCCGCCGATGGTGGTCGGAATCAGCGTGACCAGCAGCGCCACCAGGAACACCAGCGGCAGGTTGCCATTGGCGAAGTGGGCGAACGGCTGCAGGGTCACCACCACCAGCAGGAAGATCAGCGTCAGGCCGATCAGCAGGATGTCCAGCGCGATTTCGTTGGGGGTTTTCTGGCGCTTGGCGCCTTCCACCAGGGCGATCATGCGGTCCAGGGTCGACTCGCCCGGGTTGGCGGTGATGCGAATCATCAACCAGTCCGAGACCAGGCGGGTGTTGCCGGTGACGGCCGAGCGGTCGCCGCCGGATTCACGGATAACCGGGGCCGATTCACCGGTGATTGCCGCTTCGTTGACCGCGGCAATCCCTTCGATGACTTCGCCGTCACCCGGGATCATTTCCCCGGCGACCACGCGTACCACATCACCTTTGCGCAGGCTGGTGGCCGGCACGACCTTGAAGCTGCCGTCGGCTTCCTTGCGGCGGGCGCTGAGGCCCTCGCTGCCGGCCTTGAGGCTGTCGGCGCGGGCCTTGCCGCGGCCTTCAGCCAAGGCTTCGGCGAAGTTGGCAAACAGCACGGTGAACCACAGCCACACGGCGATTTGCACGGAGACGTAGGTCGGTACGGCCACCTCCGGCACAAAGCACAGGATGGTGGTGAGGATCGCGGTCAGCTCGACCACCAGCATCACCGGCGAGCGTTGCAGCTGGCGCGGGTCCAGCTTGACGAACGCCTGGACCAGCGCCGGGCGCCACAGGGCCGACATTGCGGTCTTGGCTGGCTCCTGGGTTTTCACGGGAGCCGCGTTTTTTGCAGGCATATTCATTTTCATATCCCCTTAGAAGCCCATGCTCAGATGTTCAGCGATAGGCCCAAGTGCCAGCGTCGGCAGGAAGGTCAGGCCGCCCACCAGCAAAATGGTCACGGTCAACAGGGTCACGAACAGCGGGCCGTGGGTCGGGAAGCTGTTCTGGCCAATCGGTGCGGTCTTCTTCATTGCCAGGCTGCCGGCCAGGGCCAGTACCGGGAGGATGTAACCGAAGCGACCAAGCAACATCGACAGGCTCAACATCAGGTTGTGGAACGCGGTGTTGGCACTGAAGCCGCCGAACGCCGAACCGTTGTTGGCACTGGCCGAGGTGTAGGCGTACAGCAACTGGCTGAAACCGTGGGGGCCAGGGTTACTGATGGCACCGGCCGGGCCAGGCAGGCTGGCGGCGATGGCACCGAGTACCAGGGTGCCGACCGGCATCACCAGCAAGGTCACGACCAGCAACTGCACTTCCTTGGCCTGGAGTTTCTTGCCGAGGTATTCCGGTGTACGGCCAATCATCAAACCGGCGAGGAACACCGCAATCAACACGTTGAGCAACATGCCGTACATGCCGGCGCCGACGCCGCCGAAGATCACTTCGCCGACCATCATGTTGACCAGCGACACCATCCCGCTCAGGGGGTTGAGGCTGTCTTGCATACCGTTGACCGAACCGTTGGACGCGGCGGTGGTCGCCACCGACCACAACACGGTGCCAGTGGTGCCGAAGCGCGCTTCTTTACCTTCCTGCGGTGCCGCCTGCTCAACCGCCGGGTTGTTCAGCGCCGGGTTGGGTTGGTACTCGGCCCACATCGCGGTAGCACCGCCGATGATGAACAGGGCCAGCATGCAACCGAGGATCGCCCGGCTCTGACGCAGGTCTTTCACGTAGTGGCCAAAGGTGAACACCAGCGCCACCGGAATCAGGATGATCGCGCCCAGCTCAAACAGGTTGGCCCAGGCAGTCGGGTCTTCGAACGGATGCGCCGAGTTGACGCCGAAGAAGCCACCACCGTTGGTGCCCAGTTGCTTGATCGCAATCTGGCTGGCAGCCGGGCCCAGTGGGATGACCTGGTCAACGCCCTGCATGGTGACCGCGTTCACATAGTGAGCGAAGGTTTGTGGCACGCCCTGCCAGACCAGGAACAACGCGAACACCAGGCACAACGGCAACAGGCCGTAGAGCGTGGCGCGAGTCATGTCGACCCAGAAGTTGCCCAAAGTCTTGGTGGATTTGCGACCGATGCCACGGCACAACGCGACCAGTACGGCGAGGCCGGTGGCGGCACTGACGAAGTTCTGCACGGTGAGGCCGACCATCTGACTGAGGTAGCTCAGGGACGCTTCACCGCTGTAGTTCTGCCAGTTGGTGTTGGTCATGAAACTGATGGCGGTGTTGAACGCCAGGGTCCATTCCTGACCCGGCAATTTCTGCGGGTTCAGCGGCAGGTATTCCTGGAACAGCAGGATCGCGAACAGCAGCACGAAACCGGCAAGGTTGAACGCCAGCAACGCCAGCGCGTATTTCTGCCAGCTCTGTTCCTGGTCCGCATCGACACCCGAAAGGCGATAGCACACGCGCTCGACCGGGCCGAACACCGGCGTGAGCCAGGTTCGCTGCCCTTCCATTACCTTGTAGTAGAACCGCCCCAGGGCCGGTGCCGGAATCAGCACCAAGGCAAAGAAGGCGATGATCAGCCAATAGTCATAACTGTGCATAGCCTGCTCCTAGTTCCGATCCGCGCGTAACAGCGCAACCAGCAGATAAATGAACAGCGCCACAGCCAACAGCAGTGACACCCCGTCCAGAACGCTCATGGAAGTTTCTCCGTCGTGCGGCGACTGCCGCGTGTAGGAGGATTGTCCGCAGGAGTGGCGTAAAGGAACGAGAGCGACGGTATGGGTGGGGCGTAAAGACGGCGTAAAGAGTGGGTTTATGCGGGGTTTACGGGGGGTATGCACTTCAAATGTGGGAGCCGGGCTTGCCCGCGATAGCGTCAGACCAGACACCAACGCCCTTATCTGGTGCAGCGCTTGAAATGATTCAAACGCCAAACCGTTCCCTTGGCGACAGTTCGGCGCCTTTACGACACCGCATTGGCAAATGGCATGTCCGCTGCAATGCCCTGAAACATTCCAAACCGTTCAGGGAGAGCTACACGATGAACACACAACTCAAACCCACCTTGGGCACTCTGCATTTGTGGGGCATCGCAGTCGGGCTGGTGATTTCCGGAGAGTATTTCGGCTGGAGTTATGGCTGGGGCGTGGCGGGAACATTGGGCTTCCTGGTGACCTCGTTAATGGTCGCCGCCATGTACACCTGCTTTATATTCAGTTTCACCGAGCTGACCACCGCGATTCCTCACGCTGGCGGCCCGTTTGCCTACAGCCGCCGGGCGTTTGGCGAGAAAGGTGGCTTGATTGCCGGGCTGGCGACGCTGATCGAGTTCGTCTTCGCCCCGCCCGCGATCGCCCTGGCCATCGGCGCGTACCTGAACGTGCAGTTTCCGGCCCTCGATCCGAAACATGCGGCCGTCGGCGCCTACATTGTGTTCATGGGCCTGAACATCCTCGGGGTGAAGCTCGCCGCCACCTTTGAATTGGTGGTCTGCGTGCTTGCCGTGGCCGAGTTGCTGGTGTTCATGGGCGTGGTCGCTCCCGCCTTCAGCTTCAGCAACTTCGCCCTCAACGGCTGGGCCGGCTCCGACACCTTCGGCGCACCGGCGATCGCCGGAATGTTTGCGGCCATACCCTTTGCCATCTGGTTCTTCCTCGCCATCGAAGGCGCCGCCATGGCGGCCGAAGAGGCGAAAGATCCCAAGCGCACTATTCCAAAGGCCTACATCAGCGGCATCCTCACCCTGGTGATTCTGGCCATGGGCGTGATGTTCTTTGCCGGTGGCGTGGGTGACTGGCGCACCCTGTCGAACATCAACGACCCGCTGCCCCAGGCGATGAAAACCGTGGTCGGCGACAGCTCGGGCTGGCTGCACATGCTGGTGTGGATCGGCCTGTTCGGCCTGGTGGCCAGCTTCCACGGGATCATCCTGGGTTACTCCCGCCAATTCTTCGCCCTGGCGCGCGCGGGCTACCTGCCCTCCTTCCTCGCCAAACTGTCGCGCTTCCAGACGCCGCACCGGGCAATCATCGCCGGCGGCATCGTCGGCATCGCCGCCATCTACAGCGACGGGCTGATCAACCTGGGCGGCATGACCCTGACCGCCGCGATGATCACCATGGCGGTGTTCGGTGCCATCGTCATGTACATCATGAGCATGCTCAGCCTGTTCAAACTGCGCAAGACCGAACCGCTGCTGGAGCGGACCTTCCGCGCCCCGGGCTATCCAATCGTGCCGGGGATTGCGCTGGTACTGGCCGTGGTCTGCCTGGTGGCGATGGCGTGGTTCAACGCGCTGATCGGGCTGATCTTCCTGGGCTTCATGGTGGTGGGTTTTGTGTACTTCCAACTGACCGCGCAAGACCGCGCCGATGCACCGGCGGACGCTATGTTGACCGGGCTGTAAGGCTACCGGGGCAGAACGGGCCTACAATGAACTACTAAGAAAGCCCGTTACTCAAAGCAGTCATTACCGTGGGAAATTTCCCCACGGTTTGCTGCCTCAAGGAGAGCCCTATGCCGTGGTATGCCTGGTTGATTTTAGTGGTCGCGATCGGTTCGATCGTCGGTGGTTTGTTGATGCTGCGAGACAGCGCCAACAAGGTTGAATTGACTGATGAACAACGTAAGCGCGTGGCAGAACGCAATGCCCAAGCGGACGCCAAGGATGCGCAGGATCGCTGAGACTGAAGCGGCTCCCCGTTGAGCCGCACAATTTTGTAAACACCCGCGTATGCCCAGCGAAGCTTGGTTAATATGGCCTGATGTTTCGGAGGCCTTCCCATGCGCTATTCACAAGACCACAAAGCTCAAACCCACCAGCGCATCATCAAGGAGGCCTCGGTACGCTTTCGCCGCGACGGCATTGGTGCGACCGGCCTGCAGCCGCTGATGAAGTCGCTGAACCTGACGCATGGCGGGTTTTACGCGCACTTCAGGTCAAAGGACGAGTTGGTGGAAAAGGCGTTGCAAGAGGCCGCAGCTCAACTGGATGAACATTGCAAAAAGCTGTTCAGCCAACAGCGACCGTTGGACGCGTTCATTGATAGCTACCTGTCGCAATGGCATCAGACATCACCTCATGAGGGGTGCCCGCTGCCCACGATGTCTTCCGAGCTGGGGTTGCGCGGGCAGAACAGCAGGACGACGGATGAGGTGCTTAACGCCCGGCTCAAGCAGGTCGAAGCGGCCCTTGATAGCCCGAATGCCCGCGAACAGGGCCTTGTGCTGATGTCGACGCTGGTGGGAGCGTTGGTGTTGGCAAGAAGTGTGGAGAGCGCCGAATTGGCCACGCGGATTCTTGATGTGGTGCGGGGGAGCTTGAAAGCGGGGTTCTGCGGCCAGAAGAAAGCCGGTCAATGACCGGCCTCCTCGCCTGCTTTTCAGATGTTCAATTGACCTCAAGCCTGTCGCGGTTCTTCTCCAGCAATGCCTTGCCGATACCTTTTACTTCCAGCAACTCATCTATCGCAGTGAAGGGCCCGTTGGTTTCGCGGTAAGCGACGATGGCCTTGGCTTTGGCTGCGCCAATGCCGAAGAGGTCCCGGCGCAGGGTTTCGGCGTCTGCGGAGTTGAGGCTGACCTTGGTGGTGTGGTCGACCTTGGTCATTTGTGTGGAAATGGAGGTTGGCGTTTCGGGTTTGGTGGAAGGTGCGGCAGTAGTGGCTAGGGAGAGGCTGGCAAGAAAGGCAAAGACAAAGGATGAGAAATAAGCTTTACGCATAGGTGACACTCCATGACATCGATAAGGGAAAAGCAGCTTTTCCGAAGCTGCTTTTCAAACTTAGGCGATGTTTGGGGAGAGTCAAAAATGGGTGAGTTACAGGGTGTGAGCTCAGGGCTCAAGACGACGCTGCTGGTAGATCCAGTCGACGATTTCACCGTCCGGGGAATAGCCGCTGACCGTTTCGCGCAGCAACTGACGCACACGCGTGTAGTCATCCTGTTCCACGGCGCTGAGCAGCTCCGTTAATCGGCCCTTCAACACCTCCCAGGGCAAGTAGTCTTCATTGGCACTCATAATCATCGGGTGCGGCGTCGTGACTACGTTGTCGCCGATCAACAGTTCCTCATAAAGTTTTTCGCCGGGACGCAGCCCCGTAAACTCAATGGAGATGTCACCTTGAAGATTTTTATCAGAGCGAATACTCAAGCCGGAAAGGTGCACCATCTTCTCGGCCAGCTCGACGATTTTCACCGGCTCGCCCATATCCAGAACAAATACGTCACCGCCCAGCCCCATGGAGCCCGCCTGGATAACCAATTGAGCGGCTTCAGGGATGCTCATGAAATACCGGGTAATCTTGGGGTGCGTAACCGTCAGCGGGCCACCGGATTTGATTTGCTTGTGGAACAACGGGATCACTGATCCTGATGAGCCCAGCACATTGCCGAACCGCACCATGGTAAAGCGGGTCTTGTTCACACGGGAAACATTCGAAGTCTCACCGAAAAGCACTGGAGCAATTTCACTGCTGAGCGCCTGCAGTGTCATTTCTGCGAGACGCTTGGTGCTTCCCATTACATTGGTGGGACGCACTGCCTTATCAGTAGAAATCAGCACGAAGTTCGCCACATTGGCGCGTAAAGAGGCTTGCGCGGCGCTCAGCGTGCCCATCACATTATTCAGCACGCCTTCAGCAATATTATGCTCGACCATCGGTACATGCTTGTAAGCCGCCGCATGGTAGACCGTGTTCACGCGCCAGGTTTTCATGACGTCAAAGAGCTTTTCCTGATTGCGCACAGACCCCAGGATTGGCAATAACTTAACTGAAAGCGACTCACGCACGATTCGCTGCTCAAGCTCTTGCAGGATGCTGTAGAGATTGAACTCGCTATGCTCATACAACAGCAGTGTCGTGGGTTGCAGCGTGAGAATCTGCCGGCAAAGCTCAGACCCGATTGAACCGCCCGCCCCGGTTATAAGAACCGACTGCTCCTTGATGCAATGTTCAAGCAGCTCGTCCTGAGGAGGGACAGAGTCACGGCCCAACAAGTCAGCAATATCAACTTCCTGGATATCATCGACTTTCACTCGCCCGCTGGCCAAATCCATAAAACCGGGCACGCTTTGCACATGGAGTGCGAACCCCTCCAGGAAGGTCAATATCTCCCGGCGGCGCCCACGATTGGCAGACGGAATGGCGAGAAGAATCTGCTGGGCACCGGTGACGTCAACCATCTGCTGGATATGCTTTGGCTTATAGACATGCAAGCCTGAAATCACACGATCGGCAATGCTGCTGTCATCATCAATAAAGGCGACAGGACGCAACAGCCTCCCCATGCGCAATGCAGCAACCAATTGATTACCGGCTGCCCCCGCACCATAGATGGCCACCTTCGGCAGTCCATCATCTCGATTGGTAAAAGGAACATGTTGCGCAGCCGCGAACCAGTCTCCCAGGAAATACTGGCGCATCGCGAGGCGTAGCCCCCCGATCATGACCATGCTCAACCACCAGTAATTGAAGATGACCGAGCGTGGAACAAACAACTGATGGTTGCCGCTCCAGTAAACCACCAGCGCGAGAATCAACGATGACAGGCTGACGGCCTTGATAATTGCGATCAGCGCATCGTTTCCAAAATAGCGCATGACTGCACGGTACATACCAAACCGTACAAACAGCGGAATAGCGATGACCGTGGCGCTCAGGAATAGCCATAGGTATTCAGTGAAAGGATTGATCAGCTCATCAATCCCCAAACGAACGACAAAGGCCATCCAAAGGGCAAACCAGACAAGAAAAACGTCGGTCACTACCTGGAAGGCACGTTTCTGCCGCCGCGTTAAACCCAGTAATAAGGTTCTCAACTTATCCATAACGCCTTGAAACACCTCTGTTACTCCTAAAGTACATCCGCCACCACCATGGATGATTCCAAGGGACCTCATACCATGATGATGGAAAACTCCATTTGACTGGCCCGCAGCTCAAATCCTTCTGCGTTGCAAACAAAGACGGGCATTCCTGACTGTCTAACTGATTACTCTTCGGTAGCCAACTGCATAACGGCCTTGAGCACCGAGCATGTCTTGTCGATCTCATGCTGCGTCAACGTCGGGTGCACGAGAAACATTACACTTGTTTCGCCGAGCTCCCGTGCTACCGGCAACCGGCTCGCCGGACGCCAGCCAGTATTGTCAAACGCCTTCTCCAGATAGACCTCGGAGCAGGAACCGGAAAATACCGGAACGTCTCGTGCCGAAATCTCCGCCAGAATACGATCACGATCCCATCCGGCCTTGAGAGCCTGAGGCTCGACAAACACGTAGCACTTATACGCCGCGTGAACACTGCCCTCAGGCATGATTGGCACACGCAAGCCTTTGAGTTGGCTGGCGCACTCCCATATCTGCCCGGCATTCGCCAGCCGGCTGGCCTGCCAGTCGGTCATGCGCTTGAGCTGAATCCGACCGATGACGGCCTGAACCTCGAGCATTCTCCAGTTCGTACCGAAGCTTTCATGCAACCAGCGAAAACCAGGAGGATGGTTACGTTCGTAGACAGCTTCCCAGCTTTTGCCATGATCCTTGAACGACCACATGTCCGACCACAACTTACGATCGTTGGTTGTGACCATTCCGCCCTCGCCACCTGTGGTCATGATCTTGTCCTGACAAAAGGACCAGGCAGAGATATGGCCAATTGACCCCACCGGGCGCCCCTTGTAACGGGCGCCATGGGCCTGGGCACAATCTTCGATCACTTTAAGGTCGAATTCCTCGGCCAGGGCCATGATCGGATCCATATCGCAAGGCCAGCCAGCCAAATGCACACAGATTACGGCCCGGGTGCGAGGAGTCAGTACAGCGCGGATAGTCTGCGCGTTGAAGTTTTGCGAATCGCGATCCACATCGGCAAAAACCGGAACAGCCCCGGCATTCACAATGCTCGAGACGGAAGCAAGAAACGTGCGTGAGGTGACAATCACTTCATCGCCAGCACCGATACCCAACGCCTTCAAGGCAAGGTCTAGGGCAACCGTTCCGTTAGCCAGGCCGATGGCGTATTCGGTGCCCGCCCATGCAGCGAACTCCTTCTCAAACTCACGCCCCTGTGTACCAGTCCAGTAGTTGACCTTATTGGACAGAATCACATCACGTACGGCGTCAGCTTCCTCTTCAGTAAAAGAAGGCCAAGGAGAAAATGGTGAATTCAACACAACCAGTACCCGTCAGTTTTCATTCGAAAATATGAAAGACTCGTCACTACGAGCCCCGTTGCAATTCGCTCAATCCGCTGTTCGCGAGGCGCCTATATTTCAAGAACCGTCCAGGCAACGCGGCTCATGGCTTGGAACCTGTGAACTTCGGCGCGGTAGCTTCGCCTTCGGCACTGATACCGTCACGCACCAGAACTTTCTTGATTGTCAGGAAAATCACCTTCATATCCAGCCAAAAAGACTGATTGTCGACGTACCAGGTATCCAGCTTGAACTTTTCTTCCCATTCAATTGCGTTCCGACCGTTGATCTGCGCCCAACCGCTGACGCCAGGGCGAACCTCATGACGACGATATTGCTCGACGCTGTAGAGAGGCAAGTATTCCATCAGTAACGGTCGTGGACCTACCAGGCTCATATCGCCCTTGACCACATTCCACAATTCAGGCAATTCATCCAGGCTACTGGAGCGCAGAAAGCTGCCAAAGGCTGTCATGCGCTGGGAGTCCGGTAAAGGCTCACCATTTGCATCATGAGCATCTCGCATCGTACGGAACTTGATCATTTCGAAAGGCTTGCCGTTCCGACCTGGTCGTACCTGGCGAAACAAGACGGGAGAGCCCAACTTCTTGCGAATGTTCCAGGCAATAATTGCTATGACCGGCGAAAGCAGAATTAGTCCAAGCAACGACGCAAATAAATCAAATCCACGCTTGATCATCTAACACCACCCTCCAGCCAATCTACAAACCGGTCAGCCAATTTACGCCGGTCAAACTCTCTGACCGCCAATTCTCTGCCTCGTGCGCCCTTCGCCCGCAGCTCGTCACGGTCATCTGCCGCCTGTATCAAAGCATCTGCGAAAAGCGCAGCATCATCTGCAGGTACGACAAAACCGCAGTTCTCGGTGGAAATCATCTCGGCGAGCCAGCCCGGGTAGTTATTTAAAACAGGCAACCCTGACGCGATATAGTCGAAAAACTTGTTAGGCGACGTTCCGTAGTAAAAGGCCGGTACGTTTGCCAATATCTGCAGCCCCAGGTCCGCGCTGGCCATCAAACCGGACAACCGGGCCTTGTTCACCGGGGCATGAAATATCACATTGTCCAGCTGTTCTTCCGCTGCACGCTTCTGAAGCGCGGGCTTGAGCTTGCCCTGCCCGATCAAAACCAGCCGGATATCATCGCGCTTTCGCAGTTTAAGCTCTCGAGCCGCATCGAGCACCGCGTCCAGCTTGTTGGCCACTCCATGAGTACCCGCGAAGACCGCTACCAGATGGCTTTTATCCACTCCTGCCGGCAACCATGGCTCAGCAGGCGTGTTGAAAATATCAAGGTCACAACCGTTTGGGATCATTTCGATTCGATCACGCGTCACACCGCGGTGCGCAATGCCATCCACAATACCTGGCGACAACCCGATGAGTCGGTGAGCCGAGCGATAACTCGCCCACTCAAGAAAAGACATGGCGGCAAGGATCAATGGATTACGAATGACGCCCATCGCTTTCGGCAGTTCGGGCCAGAGATCCCGGACCTCAAATACAAAAGGCTTATTACGAAACCACCGGGCGAATATCCCGGGGATACCGGCTGTCAATGGCGTGGTGGTCGCGAAAACCAGGTCGTAGCGCTCGGTTAGCGCAATCCCGATACTGCGCACCGCAAACTTTAAAAAGCTGAGCGCTCGAACGAACAGGCCATCGCTGTTGGAGTACGCCAGGTCAAATTCGATGATCTCGATACCGTCGACGGTACCTTTGCGTTTTCCACCAACGAAAGGGCTCTCCAGCCCCGTTTCGCCGCCACCATAGCTGCCACAGACCATGGTTACCTGGTGCCCTCTCGCAACCAGACGACGGGCCATCTCATAGGACCGGATTCCGATTGTTCCTTTCGGAGTAGAAAAATGCTGATGAAAATAAAGGACTTTCATGTCTACCAGTGATACTCCGTAGTCAAAACGCCCGCCGAAGTCACCTCAACCTCAAGCACCGGCACTTCAGTTTTTTGTAAGTAGTAACGAGACTCCCAACCCTGGACGAGCGCTCGTCGCACGATAGGCATGCTGCCTGCAACCGACAATCGATGGGAGCCGTTGGTCAGGACGTCGCCCTCAAGCCGCCAGTCCCCCGGCTGCAAACGCCAGCGTAGAACTGCACGATCCTTGAATCCGCTAAATTCATCCCTGACCAGCATGCCGGTGTCGCTCAGGCTCACATGCCGCTTATGACGGACGCCGTTACCGTCGATATACGTGGCGCCGCAGGCGCTTGTTCCAGCCTGCTCAACCAGGCTTTCGACCTGGCGCGTACGCAACCACTCCCCGAACAGAAACCGGCTGAGCCTCGGCATCTGGTCTCGCCCATCAAATTGAAGGGTGTTGTGGCTGGCGGTACCCGGAAAATAACTCAGCCACTGGGCAGAGGTGTTGTAGCTGAAGGTACCGGCATCCCGGAGAAGGTTAATGCCTGCACGCCATAGATCCACATGCAGGGCATCGGCCTGGCTGGGGCGAAACCGGAAGCGCGGGTAGCGCAATACAGCGAAGGTTCGTTCACGCCGTAACAATGCATAACCACCCTGATCAAACAGTTGGCTACCTGGACGCTCCGCTACCGCCGATGGGACGGGCAGCAGCAGCCATTGCAGTGGCAAATCCCATTCACCTGCCGCCTCATAGGCTCTCTTTCCGGCAAACAACGCCATGGACAACTGGACCGAAGGCCTGAAGTCGCGATAGTCCGTATCCGTCAGTGGCAGCAGCCGGGCACCATCATTTGCGCCAATGTTCGGAGCATCTCCAGTGTGCTCGTCGACCAACGAAAATAACCAATGCGCGGCTGTGCGAGCCCTGAGTTGGAACGTGGCGGAGAACGCCGGGAGCCCCAGCTTGTTTCTCCAGATTTCAACCATGGAAAATGTGTCGAGCATCACCCGATGATAATTGACGGAGTACTGGCTGAAACTGCCATCTTGCTCGATCAGCCGAGCGGCCCGGTTTTCGAGCCATTTGCGCCCCAATCGCTGCCAGCGTTCGCCCTCGGGGCAACCGCTTGAGGTCAACCAACTGCCGCCGACAAAAAGTGCAGCCGCCTCGGAAGTCCCGTGGTTATTGTCCTGAGCCATCGCATAGCTCAGCGTCGGCTCGATACGCTTGAGGTGCAGTCGGACCAGATCCACAAGCCCCGGCAACGGGCTGGCAAACTGTTCGACAATGACCGAACTCATCGCCAGGTGCAGGACACGAATGGACGCCTCCTGACCGCACTTCCAGTTCGGACCGCAATAGGGAGGATTGTTGACACACCAATCCGTCAACCAACCGTTTAACTGCGCCGTCCCTGAAGACCCGCCAACACAGGACTTCTGGGCAAAGACCAACGTCCAGTCAAATCGCGAAGCTTCCCAGATATTCTTGATATCACCGACAGCGGCATCAAAATCAGGAATCCGCCACCATTCCCGGCCGGGATCAGGCACTCGAACTCCATTCAGCGGATTCAAATGCCAGTCAGGGGGTGCGTCCGATACCGGGCACTCCCAGAACCCGAAATACCGGACCTGGGAATCCCATTGGGACGCACATGGCAACGAGCCGGCCTGCCTCGCACTTTCCGCAAAAAACGGGCCTTGAGGAATTTCAGCCCGAAGGCGTCGGACCGGGTTCAAGCCAGTCTTGACCCCGAGCCGATACGTCAATGCACGCGCCAGATTGCCAAAACCGAGAGCTATCGCAGTTTTGGCTTTAACAAGAAGAAGGCTCATTGCTCGCGCAGAATCCGGGCAACTTCAATGCTCACGCGCGCCACTTCGAAAATCTCATCGGAAGTGATCGGCGTGACCGCCCCGTTTTGCACCGCTGCCAGGAAAGCTGCAGCGCACTCGCTTTGCCCCTTGTTCTGTTTCCAGAGATTCAGCTTGCTGAAGCCCGGCCAGCCGAAACCCTTCAACTTGCGGAAGTTATCCAGTTGCAGGACGCGTCCGGCAGCGAAAACTTCAACTCGCTCTTTTGGAAAGCTTGAAGCGCCATTGGCCAGATAGAGGATGGTGCCGAAAGAGCCATCCTCAAACCCCAGGGTGATCGCCGCTTTATCTTCCGTAATGGCAACAGCAGGCGTATCGCCCATTCTGCGGGCCTGGATCGAAACAATTTTGCTGCCCGCGAGAAAACGCATCAGGTCGATGAAATGACACGCTTCGCCAATAATGCGCCCACCGCCGACTGACGGGTCCTGGGTCCAGTGATTTGCGGGAATCGCTCCGGCATTCATCGTCATGATGAAAGACTTGGGCTCTTTTACAGCCGAGAGCAACGCCTTCATCTTTTGCACCTGCGGCGAAAAGCGTCGATTGAACCCCACCATCAAATGTGGCTTGAGCCCTTGTTCGACAGCCTTTCGATAGGCCTCTTCAACCGTTGCCAGATCCTGGGCTTCAATTGCCAATGGCTTTTCGACGAACACATGTTTACCCGCCTCCAGCGCTTGCGCGACAAAACGGGCATGGCTGTCGTGCCGGGTGACAATTGCAACAGTGTTGATCGTGCTCTCGCCAAGCATCGCACTGATATCAGTCGAGGCTTGTGCAAATCCGGCCTTGCTGCCGTGTATTACACCGTTGATGCCACCGGCAGTCACAATCGTATGGAACTGAGCCCCTGCGGCCTTGAATGCCGGTATCAGCATTCTTGATGCATAGTTTCCTGCACCGATGAAGCCCACCACGGGTTTGACCGGGTCGAAACTGGCTACCGCACCAGGTGCCAGCACCACTTCCTTGATGTTTCGCTCGGTCTCTTCCGAGGTGTACTGAAGAATGATGCCCAGCGCCGAATTATCCGTCGTAAGCGTCTGATAGGCATCCGCGGCGTCTTCGAATGCAACCCGATGGGAGATCAACGAGTTGACCTCCAATTGGCCGCTGGCGAGCATGTCCAGGACGGCTTCGAAGTTGCGCTGCTCAGTCCAGCGAACGAAACCTATCGGGAAGTCGTTGCCTTGATCTTCGTAACTCGGATCGTAGCGCCCGGGCCCGTAAGAACATGAAACCTGGAATGTCAGTTCCTTCTCATAGAAGTCGGCTCGACTCAACTCAAGCCCGGTTACCCCTACCAGAACAATGCGCCCACGCTTACGGCACATGTGTGCCGCCTGGGTGACCGGGTCGGACGACTTGGTCGACGCCGTAATGATGACGCCGTCCACCCCTCTTCCGCGGCTGAATGTCATTCCCGCCGAAACAACATCTTCGCCCTTGCCGGGGTTGCAGGTTTCGGCGCCATAACTGCGAGCCAATGCCAGCTTTTGCTCATCGAAGTCAACGGCAAGTACCCGGCAGCCTTGAGCCCGCAGGAGCTGGACCGTCATCAGTCCGATCAGGCCTACGCCGGTGACTACAAAGGTTTCACCCAATGTCGGCTGAGCCAGACGAATGCCCTGCAAGCCGATGCTGGCAAGCACGGTAAACGAAGCGGCTTCGTCGCTGACCGAGTCCGGAATCAAGGCACACAGATTCTTGGGAACAACAACGATATCGGCATGAGGACCATTGGAAACCACACGGTCGCCCGGCTTGAACCCGGACACATCATTGCCCACGGCACCCACAACACCCACGTTGCAGTATCCAAGCGGCAACGGCTGCGCAAGCTTCGAGCGAACGGCTTCCACCGTTGTCGCCAAGCCATCGGTCTGGACCTTTTGCAGAACCATGCGGACCTTGTCAGGTTGCTGGCGAGCTTTTTCCAACCAGTTGGCACGGCCAAACCCTACCAGCATGCGTTCCGTGCCGGCAGAAATCAGCGTATTGGTTGTATGGATCTTTAGCGTGCCACTACGAACGGCGGGAGCGGGTGCATTAACCAATGACGTCTCACCGCTAGCCATGTTCTGAACAACCTGCTTCATGCATTCACACCAATAAAGTTAAAAATTCACTCATCACTGAGAAACTTGTATAGAGCTATGTATCCTACCATCGGATAAGGCCGTGGCGTCGCCGCCCACTCAACCGTCGAGGGCGAAATCGCCGTCCAGATACTGTTTGCACCAGAGTTCCATGCAAACGATGCCGAACAACGTATAAGCAGCGTCTATCCGGCCTGAACGATCTGCTTCGATCAGATGCGCCACCGCCTTGGGATCGAATATCCCCCTTTTCAGCAGGGATGCAGGAGAAAGCACCTCATCGACCAAAGGCTTCAGGCGTCCTTGCAACCAGTTGCGAAGCGGTACACCGAAGCCCGTCTTGGGCCGGTAGATGACGTCGTGAGGCAGATAGGGTTCCATGGCCTTCTTGAAAATCCATTTCCCTTCCCGGCCTTTTTGCTTGATATCCGATGGCAGTGAGCCAGCCAGGCGGACCAGGTCAAGATCCAGCAGCGGCACACGCACTTCAACGCCCGTCGCCATACCCATCTTGTCGGTGTAGTTGAGATTGTGATCGGTGAGAAAATGCTTGCACTCCAGGGTGAGCATTTTATCAAGGGGCGTGGCATCCGAAGGCAGCCGCGAAAGTGTTTCTCGCATCGGCGCAAACAGATCATCGGCCGCCAGCTGGCGTCGCAAGTCTGGCGCCAACAGGCCATACGCCTGTTCAGGTTCAAGCCAGAGGAAATAACTGATCAAGCGATCATCAGCAGGCAAGTCCGCATAGCGAAAAGCCTTCCCGAGACGACGAGACAGCGGAGAGGATGCAGGAAGCAGGTTTGAACTGCTGGCCAAAACCGAACGCAGCGGTCGAGGCATTCCGCCCCACCAACGCTCTTGCGCCAACGCGAAATGACGACGATAGCCCGTAAAAATATCATCTCCCCCGGCACCCGACAGCAGAACCTTGATGCCGTTCTGGCTTGCCAGTTCCGAGATGAACAACGCATTCAGCGCCGCCGGATCCGGCGTAGGTTCATCGAGCAGATAAACCATTTCAGGCAGACGATCCATCATCTCATCGCCGACGCCTACGACATGCAGGTCGACATCCAGATGCTTGGCAACGCGCTGTGCGTACGGAAGGTCATCGGCGAACCCCTCGTTCGCAGTGGAGCCGTTGTCTACTCGGATACTGAAGCACTGCAACCGCCCCTTATCACGCATTTCCTGCGCTGCAAACGCGACGATGGCACTGGAGTCCAAGCCGCCTGACAAGAATGAGCCCAAGGGTACGTCGGACACCAACTGACGCTGGACGGCAGTCCTGACGGCATCGGCGACATCAACAGCGACATCAGCAACCGTTTTTGTCAGGGGTTTCTCGGAAATCGGCAGTTCGTAGTAAAACCAGCTCTTCTCGATACGCCCATTACGGACGCATAACGCTTGGCCAGGTAAAACCTTTTTGATATCCCGCACGATCGTCCGATCACCCGGCGACCAGAGAAAACCAAGGTGCGCGAGTACGGCTTGCGGGTCGATTTCAGTTTTACTGAAGCCGCCTCGGATCAAGCCCTTCATTTCACTTGAAAATGCAAAACAACCATCACTGGAATGGATATAGAGGGGTTTGACGCCCATCTGATCTCGAGCCACCCAAAGCGTTTCGGTGTCGCGTTCCCAGAATACGACCGCGAAAATCCCGTTCAAACGGTTTAAACACTCAATCCCATAACGACAGAACAGTGCGAGCAATACTTCGGAGTCGGACTGGCTGGAAAAATGATCCCCCGCCGCTTCGAGATGAGCCCTTAACTCCCGAAAGTTATAGATTTCACCGTTAAACACCATGACCACTCGCCCATCGGCAGAGACCATGGGTTGGTGACCGGCGGAAGTGGTATCGAGAATGGAAAGGCGCACCTGGCCCAACCATACACCAACGTCGGTATCGGCCCAGACGCCTTGATCATCAGGCCCACGACGTCGAATAAACGAAAGCGCTGAAGAGAAGTCAATAGATTCCCGCGTTCCGTTGTGAATGTAGCCCAAAATTCCGCACATATCAGTTTCTCTAGATTGGGTTATTGACTGGCTCTTCGCGCTTTGAGCTCAAGAATAAAAAAGGAAGCGATATAGACGCCATGAGAAGAACGACCGAAGCCAGTTCCCCACGAAAAAAATGAAGCATGGATGCGACTGCCAATGCATAGATACCCAATGCTCTATCACTTTTAGGGTTATAGACGACTGCGCCATAAAGCCGCCCACCTATAAGCCCGATAAAAAAGCCGCCGAACAATACGCCTAAGGTGCCAAAATTCATATAAATCTCGCCAAATATACCCGGCGGCAATGTCGTTCCTTCCGTGAGCCATTTATCTGGCCAAAAAGCACTTGTAAATACGCCGGCAGTGGTGAGCGGCTTGTCAGGAAAAAGTCCCGAAGGTAACAAGATCAATACGACCATCAGCAGCATTGAACCGTTTTGCCACTCTAGCTTCTGTGGCATAGCGTCTATGAGCACGGTCATTGTTTGCAACTGCATCAAATTACCCGTGAACTGTATCGCTAAAAAATGAACAAACGATAAAAAGACACCTTGATTTTCGTCGACAAAATAAAACTTACCTGTTGCGAGATACTCTTGCTTAAACAAGTGGTAAGCCATCAGAGAAACAAACATTACTGCGCCGAGCACAGCACCTTTTACGAGGTTGACACGCTTGACACGATAGTGCCGGACTATAATCAACGACAATATGATAATGAAGATTGTTGACTTCTGCCCTTGAAGCGCACAAATAAATAACCCGCCCAAAAAGTACAGCCAGAAACAAAAACGCTCGGCACGTGATTTTTTTCCACTACGCGTCAAACGTATGAACCAGGCAAGCGAGACAGAAAGCATCAGGTTTTCCAGAAGAAACAGGCCGTTTAACCCTGCAAACGCCCTTATCCGATCACTGGCGCCCTGAAGCAAACCGGATATCCCCCCCAGAATAAAAAGAATAGTTAAAAATCCTAGCAACGCCACCAAGGTAAATATAACTGCCCTTTGAAAAAAAATCCTTGAGCTTACGATGTTGCGAGTTCTACCGGGAAAACTAAGATAAGTTTTTCGCCCCAGCCAGCACCCCATCAAAACGAAAATCAACGTCCCGGCATACAGTAAAACTGCATAACCTATAGAGCTGTCCTTGTCGAAAAAAGGATACTCCCAATATTGAGTAAACCCGTCAAACCCCATGATAAATGGATACAGAGGGACGATGACACCTGCGAACCATATAACCAGAAAGAAAAAACCAAAACTAAAACAATCGAAAACCCCTTTCCCTGGTTTGGGTAACAAGCCCTCTTGCTCTGTATATTTATTTTCCAACGTTTTCACCTCTTGGATCATAATTCAGCGAGGCGGGCTCTCACCGCAACCAGGAGAAGTACTGAGGATAACGCAGCACCAACGAAATATCCCAGAACTCCAGACCAAGCACCCAAAATGGGGATACCTACGTATAGAATCAAAAAAACAAACAAGCCTTCGACGATATTGGTTTTGAGGCTCAAACCAAAAATACGCAACGCGACCAGTAGCGTACCGCTCGTAAGTGCAACGGCCTTCAAGGGCAGGGTCAATGCCAGCACAATTACATAGATCGCGGTCTGCTTATAAGCACCACCAACAAACAACGCCCACACTGTAGAGACTGAAATTAGCAACAGTGCAACCGTAGACGAAATCTTCAACATGCTTTTGGAAAGTGCGTGATACCTGTCGCGGAGCTCACTTTTATTATTGATTACTTCTACCAAGTCCGGCAACGCCCTTTGCGCAATTATTGCCAACGGAAGTAAACCAAGTATGAGACTCAATATGGCAATACCAAAAAATCCAATTTCATCAGCTTTTACATGATAGGCGGTCAACATCAAAACAGGCAAACTGTCCACTAACAAACGAACAAATAGACCTGCATTGTTAATCGCCCCGGACTTGGCGCTAGCCACCAATGCGCTGCGATTCACACAACGAAAATCCAACGCCAGCACAATATGAGCTCGTAGCTTCCACCATATCGCAGCAAGACAGGAAAACTCTCCAATGTAACGAGCGACCATCCACCCTTTGATGCCAAACAGTTTCGTCAATACAACATGCATAATAACGCCAATGGACGTAACCAGCATCAGCACGAAATAGATTTCGCGCATTGCCTTCGCACCTTGGGCAAATCCCGTAGTCACACGAAGCAGATTAGTTAGCAGGACCAGGCCACAGGCATTAAAAACATATGAACTGATCACTGAAGTGAATAAAAACTCATGCGCTATATATACCCCTGAGATCACTACACCTGAAGCCATCGCAACTAACAAAAAAACCTGGCGAAGCACTTCACTTTGGTGAAAAACACCATTGCTCGCCGCGGTGTCGCGGATAGCGATACTCTGCATGCCCAAACTGCCCGCAAGTACCACCAGTGCGATAATTGTTTCCAGCGAGCGCACCGTACCGACCACTGAAGGATCAACCCAAGGCGTGATTAAAAACTGACTTATTATTACGCCACCCTGAATACAGGCCGTAATAACAATAAGCTGCAAAAGCTTTGAGTTCTCAAACATGCCGATCAGACGATTCAACACACGGTACCGCCATCAACCTTTATAAATATTCTCAACGACGCTCTCATTTATTTCACCGGTGATAAGGAATCCAGAACACTCTTAAGCGCCACACGACGGGCCGCGATGGAATAATTCGAGGAAATCCACTGATGCCTGGCTTTGGCGTCTTCAGCACAAACCGGTGTCGCCACAACTGCCGCCATGGCCGCTGCAATTTCCTCCTGGCTATCTGGCTGAACCCAGTAAGCGAAGTCGCCTGCGACTTCCGGCACCGCGCCCCGTGGCGAGGTGATTACCCGCGCGCCACACGCCAGCGCTTCGCCGATCGCATGTCCAAAACCTTCATAGAGTGTCGGTTGAACATAAGCTAGGCAATTCCTGTAATGATGCAATTTCTCCTCATCGGAAATCATCCCGACAAACTCCACCTTGTCTGCTACACCCAGGCGCTGCGCCAAATCTTTTAGTTCCTGCAGGTAATCGCCGTGCTTACCAGCAACGACAAGTCGAAGATGACTTGAATGAGACGAAACTTTTGCGAACGCTTCTATCGTCGGAATGAGTCCCTTACGAATGGCGTTTGTACGACTTGTCCAGGTCACTGTAAAAAAATAATCCGATTCGACCGCTGAAAGCTCGCCAGGAGAATAGTAATCCGTATCAATCGCCAGCGTCGCGTACACCGGGTTCCTAACCGGCAGGTTAGATGTAACCTCTTCACACTCAGAGCGTGAGATAAACAAGTTTCGATCGGCTAATAACAACGAGGTGCGCAGTACCGCCTTCTGCCATAACGGGCGATCCAGATAGCAAAGACCCGGAATTTCCTTCCGGCAGGTGGAGTAGTCAAAAGCGCCAGTTACGATCACCGGACGACGACGTAGCTTTCCGGCGAGCAACGGAAATGGTGAATGCCCCCACCACCAGCAAAAATAGAGATCAGCCTTCCAATCTAGAGTGCCCGGCGTCCCAGACAGAACGACTTCGTGTCCGAGCTCCTTGAGAATTCGAATATCAACCCGATAAAACTCAACTTTATCAAACATCTCGCGCCAATTAGCGTGAGCGGACATATTAGCAAAAAAACATATACGCACAGTGCACCAACCCGTTACTTGCCAACCGTATTAAACACGTGCCTTCTGCTGATACATTGACAACAATGTATCGTGCAAACTAGGCACATTAATTTCGCCTACCACATCAAAGAGCTTGGCCGGACTACCATAAAGCTCTTTAACTTCATCTTCCCTGACAAAGGCAGGATCAACTGTTATCGTTGGCCGATAACCTGCAATCTGTTCCATTTCATCAATCACGCTCAGTAAGGAAATGCTGCGCCCCGAGCAGATATTTATAAACTCACCACGTTGATTGGACGTCAACAGCCTTGAATAGGCCTCCACCACAAAACCGACATCAGACAAGTCGCGGGATACATCCAGATTGCCCAATCTGAGTTCCTTTTCTCCACGGGCAAATGCGCCCACGATCTTGGAGAAAACGAATGACTCCGACTGGCCGGGTCCAGTGTAATTGAATGGCCGTACCACCAATATAGGCATACGAGAGAACCACTTGCGAACGAGGGCCTCCATCGTCAGCTTGCTCAGTGCGTAATGATTAACGGGCTGCGGTTCACTGCTTTCTGAAATGGGCGATGAAATAGCGTTCCCGTAAATGTTTGCACTGCTCGCAATGATGATTTTTTCAACGACCACCTCAGCCTCCTTAATCGCATTAAGAAGGCTTTCTGTACCCAATACATTGACTCGGTAATATGACAAGGCATCGCTGCTGGTGACATGCGCCAGCGCGGCCAAGTGAATAACATGGGTGGGCTGAACCTGCTTTATCCAACCACTGAGTCGCGCCGTGTCATTCAGGTCCGCATCCAAGTGGTCAAACTCACAGGCCAGGCGCTCCCCACCAAGGCCGGCAACCCGCCAGCCGGCCTTGGTGAGGCTTTGCGCCAAATGCTTTCCAGTAAAACCCGAGAGCCCTGTAATCAGTACTGTCCGATCTTTACTTTGAAGTGCCATTGCGAACCCTTCTCAAGTCAGCTTCAACCATCAGCTGGCACAGTTGCTCCAGCGTCGTTTCTGGTTTCCAGCCTAACCGCTCTTTTGCAAACGAAGCGTCGCCAATCAACAACTCGACTTCCGCGGGTCGATAGAAGCGTGGGTTAACTTTTACCCGGGTGATGCCGGTACGACGGTCAACGCCGAATTCGTTCTCGCCACTTCCAGACCAATCGATATCAACCCCTACGGCCTTGAAGCTCATGGCAACAAAATCACGAACGGTTTCAGTGCGGTTGGTAGCAAGCACAAATGTTTCCGGTGTGTCGATCTGCAACATCCGGTGCATGCCATCTACATACTCTTTAGCGAAACCCCAGTCGCGCTTGGCATCCATGTTTCCGAGTTCCAGCACTTGCTGCTCGCCCATTTCGATACTGGCGACAGCATCGGTAATTTTACGAGTAACAAACTCTTTTCCTCGCAGCGGAGACTCATGATTGAACAGAATGCCGCTGGTGGCAAAAATATCATATGATTCGCGATAGTTGATGGTTGTCCAATGCGCAAACAACTTCGCAACACCGTAAGGGCTGCGTGGGTAGAAAGGCGTGCTTTCAGATTGAGGAACAGCCTGTACCAGCCCGAACATTTCAGATGTCGAAGCTTGATAGAAACGAATCTTCGGATTTACTATTCGGATCGCTTCGAGCAAATTAAGCGCACCGACTCCGGTAATCTGCGCGGTTGTAATTGGCTGATCGAAGGAAACGCCTACGAAGCTTTGAGCCGCCAGGTTATAAACCTCGTCCGGGGCGCAATTCTGAATTAAACGAATAGTTCCGGAGAGATCAGTCAAATCAAATTCGACAAGATGAAGATCATCATGCCCAAAAACACCAAGTTCCTCTAATCGCCAGAAACTTACAGAACTTGTGCGGCGATAGGCGCCATAGACCTTATAACCCTTGGACAGCAGCAGTTCGACAAGGTAAGCCCCATCCTGACCTGTAACACCAGTAACCAGCGCATGCTTCTGCATCTGTACAACTCCTAAAAATTTAAGCCTTAAACACGTCCATAGGTATCGTCAAATCGAACAATATCATCCTCACCCAAGTACGTTCCCGACTGCACCTCTATGATCTCAAGAGGAATGGTGCCAGGATTGGAAAGGCGATGAACATGGCCAATAGGGATATAAGTACTCTGGTTTTCGTTCAGCTGAAAAACACGATCTTCACAGGTGACTTCAGCGGTGCCAGACACAACAATCCAATGCTCCGCCCGATGGTAATGCTTCTGCAAACTCAAGGTTGCTTTCGGCTTCACCAATATCCGCTTCACCTGAAAGCGCGAGCCCGAATCTATGCTGTCGTACCAGCCCCATGGGCGATGAACACGACGATGAAGCTTTGATTCTGGCCTGGCCTTGATATTCAACGCTTCGACAATAGCCTTCACACCCTGGCTACGATCTTTATCCGCAACCAATACGGCATCAGGCGTCTCGACGATAACAATATTTTCAAGCCCCACGGCCGTTACCAAACGGTGAGAGGCGTAAACCAATGTATTGGAGCTGGAGTCTATTATTACGTCGCCATGGGTAGCGTTTTGTTTTTCGTCCTTTTCACTCGAACGCCAAACAGCATCCCATGCTCCAAGGTCAGACCAACCGGCATCCATCGTGAGCATTTTCAACGTCAGGCCAGCTGAAGGCGTTTTCGCGCAATGCTCGATCACGGCATAGTCAATCGACTCAGGCGGTATCAGGGAAAACGCGTCAAGTTGTGGTCGAATAAACCCATTATCTTCAACTCGGCCCTTCCACGCGGCCTCAGTGGCATCGAAGATGTCACTTCTGAACGCGCCCAGTGCTTTCAACCAGACTGACGCGCGCAGCACAAAAATACCGCTATTCCAGAAATAGCTTCCATCTTCCAGGTATTTTTCTGCGGTTGTCCGCTCAGGCTTTTCAACAAACGCATCCACCCTCTTGACGGTAGAGGGATCTGCCGAGTGGATATAACCATAACCCGTCTCAGGGCGATCAGGCGTAATCCCCAAGATCACAATGCTGCCGTCTTTCGCAACATCGACCGCTTTACTGACCGTGTCAGTAAAAGCTTGAATATCGAGAATCATCTGGTCGGCCGGGACAACGACCAGAACCGGGTCAATCTCCTCTCCCACCTCATCGCGCGCATAAAGCGCCGCCAACGTAAGCGCAGGGGCCGTATTGCGTCCTACCGGTTCAAGAATGACAACAGCTTTAGAAACGTTCATTTCCCGGATCTGGTCGAGACACAGGAAACGATGCTCATCGTTGGCAACGATGCATGGAGCCAATAAATCCGAGCCTTGACCGTCAATCTTCAACAGTCGGGCAATCGCCTGCTGAAACAACGTCTCCCGCCCCGAAATTGCCAGAAACTGCTTCGGGTAAAGAGTTCTGCTAAGCGGCCAGAGTCTCGTTCCCGAGCCTCCAGACATAATAACCGGAAGAATTTTCATACAAGCCAGATTCCCCGGGTATCAACAATCCGGCGACCCTCGAGAAGTGAAGAAGAAACACTTTTGAATGGCTTGTGATCCACCAGTAACAACAAGACATCCGCGCGCTCAAACGCTTCTTCTATTGTGCACAACTCAGCGTTCGGCAACGTCGCAGGCAGAGAATCAATATTAGGTTCTACGACAATAACCTTCCCGGCGTGCCGGCTTGAGATATTTTTCGTAATTTCCAGAGATGGACTTTCCCGCAGGTCGTCAATATCAGGTTTGAATGCCAGGCCGAAGCACGCGATAACAATGTCTTTTTCCGACTTCCCGGGGTGACTCGACAGATGATCGGCCACAGCAGCATCAACTTTCTCCATAACCCACGACGGTTTTGAGTCATTGACTTCGCGTGCAGTTTGGATCAGTTTCGCCTGGCCTTCAGCCTGACTAACGATGAACCAAGGGTCGACGGCGATGCAATGCCCACCCACGCCAGGTCCTGGTTGGAGGATATTGACGCGAGGGTGCCGGTTGGCGAGCTTGATAAGCTCCCACACATCGACATCGAACTTATCGCATATCATCGACAATTCGTTCGCGAAGGCAATATTCACATCGCGAAAGCTGTTCTCGGTCAACTTGCACATTTCTGCTGTTCGGGCGTTGGTGATAATGCACTCGCCCTCTACAAACAATTTGTACAGACGTGTGGCGGCTTCTGAGCACTTGGGTGTCATCCCGCCGATGACGCGATCATTCTGTACCAACTCGCGCAACACGTGACCGGGAAGCACGCGCTCAGGGCAGTGAGCCACGCGAATGTCCGACGCCTCGCCATGGGTCTGCGGGAACGTCAGGTCAGGGCGTGCTTCAGCCAGCCATGCCGACATCTTTTCAGTCGCACCCACGGGAGAAGTGGACTCGAGGATGACCAGATCACCCTTTTTCAATACTGGCGCAATGGATTTGCTTGCGGACTCAATGTAAGAAAGGTCCGGAGCATGACCATCCTTGAAAGGAGTGGGCACCGCAATCAAGAAGGCGTCCGCCGGCTCAGGTCGTGTACTGGCGCGCAGATACCCCTCGGTCACGGCCGCGTGCACGACTATGTCCAAATCAGGCTCAACGATATGAATCTGTCCGCCGTTGATCGTATCGACGGCCTTTTGATTAACGTCGACACCAATGACCTTTAACTTTCGCGCAGCAAAAACGGCTGCGGTTGGCAAACCGATATAGCCCAAACCAATTACAGAAATAGTGGAAAAATCCATGACCAAACCTTAATTTTTGAAAGTGGCTAGAGCATTAACAATACGCATGCAGGCGTGACCGTCACCATAAGGATTATGAGCAACGCTCATCTCCTCGTAAGCCTTCTGATCAAGTAAAAGCTCACGCAAGTGGTGAACTATCTTGTCCTTCTCTGTACCGACCAATCTAACGGTACCCGCCTCAATCGCCTCAGGCCGCTCGGTAGTGTCCCGCATGACCAGCACGGGCTTGCCCAAAGAAGGTGCCTCTTCCTGCACACCACCGGAGTCCGTCAGAATCAAGTACGACCGATTCATCAAATAGACAAAAGGTAGATAATCCAATGGTTCGATGAGGTGAATATTTTTTATACCAGCCAACAAACGGTTGACCGGTTCACGGACATTTGGATTCAAATGAACGGGGTACACGATCTCCACATCATCAAACTCATGGGCAATCGAAGCCAACGAACTGCAGATCCTTTCGAATCCATCGCCGAAGCTTTCACGCCGATGCCCTGTCACAAGGATGACGCGGCGTTGAGCAGGTAAAAATGCGAACTGCTCGGAGAACTTCTGTTTTAACTGGTCATTGGTCTCGAGCTTCTGTACGACCTCAAGCAGAGCGTCGATTACAGTATTCCCAGTCACATGAATCGCGTCAGGTGACACCCCTTCACGCAGTAAATTCTGTTGCGATCGTTCAGTAGGAGCGAAGTGAAGAAGCGCGAGTGCTCCCGTCAACTTTCGATTGGCCTCTTCCGGCCAGGGAGAATATAAATTTCCGGTGCGAAGCCCAGCTTCGATATGAGCCACAGGAATTTGCTGATAGTACGCCGCCAATGTAGTTGCAAAGGTCGTAGCGGTATCACCATGCACCAAGACAATATCCGGCCGATAAGTCCGGAAGACCTCTTTCATTCCCTGAAGAATACCAGTTGTCACGTCGGTAAGGTCTTGACCCGACTTCATGATATTAAGATCAAAGTCAGGTTCAAGTTTAAATAACTCTAACACTTGATCCAGCATTTCACGGTGTTGACCCGTGACGCAGATTTTGGCCTCAAAACGCTCATCTGCATTCAACGCTAAAGCTAATGGAGCCATTTTTATAGCTTCCGGTCGCGTACCGAAAACACTCAAGATCTTTAAAGTCATTAGATTACCAACGATTCCATATCATTATTTAGTCAGAGAATCAGTCTGGAAACCAGCAACGCTGCCATGCCCCTGCCTGACCTACCGATTACGCGCAAGCGAGTTTTCGCCGCTCCAACTGCAACCGCCTCTGCTTTGCAGCGCAGCATATCATCAACAAGCGTGCCAACATAACGCCTGGCTGGCTCAACCACACGCCCCATGAGACCCCATCATCCCCCACTCAGTTCAGGACAGGACAACGTTTTACCGCACCATTGCGGTGAGTCGCTTCACCGCAATGGTGCGTCGCAACCTCTCATTGAAATTGGGCTTTTGGTTATTGCCCCACAGGAACCCGACCTATCCGAGATCGCAATTGGGCCCACGCCCGACTGTGCCATGCAGCTCGTTACTAATCGCCAGCGCACTCTGCACGACCGACCTGGCCGAACGGGACGCCCTTATCAAATTCCGAACCAATACTAGCCATAAGCCATTAACCTGGAGACCGCACATAAAAATCCACATCAAACCGTATTAGGCGGTGCACCATCAACTATTAAACCAACAATACAAACCTGTGCAGGACGCTTGACGCCCGCACAAGTAAACAAAGATCAAATGCCGAAACGCCATGAAGACTCGACGCAAAGCTTAGTAACTTTTGATAGCCGAGAAACCACCCAGGAATGCCCCTCGGCGGTTCACAGTTGCGCAAGCACGTAATGCAGGTTCCGTATGAAAGCAAGAAATACGGCCCCGAGGGGAAAACGCGTGAAGCCAAAAGCTTCACGGCCTTGGAGTTATTTTCGGTTTAACTTATTGCCAGGCTCTTGTTGCCGATCCAACTGAGCGACCGAATGGAGAAGTGAGCCTGCCGGCTCGTGCCCATCGCGTTCTGCATTGTCGCGAACAGCACGTAACCCCTGCCTGACCAACGCAATACCAATCGCGACAATCGCCCCCAGGAGCAGGCCAAGAAAAATGATCAATGGACGATTCGGACTCGACGGAACCAACGGCTCAAGGGCCTGCTGGTCAATACTCACCAGCCGCAGCTTCGCCAGGTCGATATTCAGGCTACTCAAACGGAAAATCTCTGTTCTCAACGGTTGAACGCCCGCAAGAAAGATATCTTCATTTTTTCGAGCATCCAGGACCTCAATCTCTCGGTTGGATGCGAGCAACTGAAGTTCCTTGGCGATTTGAGCGATGCGCGACTCGGTAAAATCATCCGACTTGCGTGACTGCAATGCAGCAAGCTCAGCCTTAAGCGCATCTACCCCCATAAAATAAAGTGGGATCTGCTGGTTGTTCACCTCCGTACGCATCACGCTACCAGCGTTCGTCACGGCCGATTCACCAAGTGAAGAAGGCGTAGCCGGCTTTTGAATGCCCAGGGAACGGGCAATCCCTATAGCCTCATTCAGCTGAGCAATACGGTCGCTACGCAAGGTTTTCAACTGAGAACGCAGCGCCTTCAACTCATCCTGCAATTGCGCGCGTTTCAACGAGTCAGCTTCTCGCAATGACGCTATTTTGGCTTCTTTTTCAATATCGTAGTTTGAGCGAGCCGAATCGAGCTTGCCTTTAAGCTCCCTCAAACGGTTTTTAACGATCACATTCAAATCAGCCGTGACGCGTTCGCGCTCACTTTCGATAGCGTAGTCGACAAAGCCATTAAGAATAGAGACGCCGTCGACGCCTTTCGGATACATCATCTCGAGCTTGATGTAAGAACTCAGCGAGTTTTTCTTATCTGCATCAGGAAGAATCAAACGAATAGAGTCATGATTGAACTCCTGAAAACTCTGCTCCAGAGTCTGCCCAGGACGAACAAATTTCTCGAAAAGCTTCTGGTTTTTCTTGAAATAGCTCAGGCGCGTATCATAAGAGTCGAGCGCTGCGCCCACTTTGAGGAGCGCGTCAGCCGGAGGAAGCTGATATATCTCTGATCGATTTAGCGCATCCAAATCATTAATCGCCGCAGGCCGCAAAACCGTGCTGACCTTATATACAGGGGCAGCTAAAAATGCGTAGGACGCCGCAATCAATCCCGCCCCGAGAGTGACGAAAAGCAGAAGTTTTTTTTGTTGCCAGACAGACGCGAAAAGTCGCACAAAATCAATTTCGTCGGACGATCGAACCGGGGGAGCACGGAAGCTACTACTCACAACAAAAACCTGCCTTCAAAGAGAAACTGCGGGCTCGTTATGCAGACAAGATTGTGTATTTTTATTTTAGTTATATGGCCGAAAAAACCCAGCGTCGCTGCCGGACTTTAGCGCACAAAATGCCTGTTATCGAGAACAGATTCCATTTTGCCATCTCACTGACATATTACAAGTCTTGACATATCTGTAGGAGTCTTCCTACACAGATAGGGACAACCCTTATATAGGCCGTCCGAAAAGGGCAGAAAAGCAAATTTCGTAGCCGCGAAACAATAGTCAGTGGTATCGCCGGACTTACCACATACCGATCACTCGACGTAACCGATGCGCACCGCACCAGAAAAATCCGACGAACGGCTCGCGAGTGACACAATAACCATGGAAGCTCTACCCACGCCTTGCGGGCATGGACTTTTGACGTCGGCCCCACCCAACGATGACACTAAACAGCGGTCCCAGCAGCATTCCAATTATCAAGGCCACGACCACAAACACCGACACCGGCATCTGCCCGGTCACCCAGCCCAGGAATGAAAGAGACGCGCCCTGCTGGTTTTCCAGCACGAACCCCAACACTGCCAGCACGACAATTAGCATAGCCAGCACCAGAACAACGCGCTTAACCCCACGCATAACCTTCTCCTACCCCAAAAACACTCAGACGCTTTCTTCTTCGTCTTCGTTCACCCGATCGCGCAATTCCTTGCCCGGCTTGAAATGAGGCACGAACTTGCCGTCAAGGCTGACGGACTGCCCGGTTTTTGGGTTGCGACCCACACGAGGCGCACGATAGTGCAGCGAGAAGCTACCAAACCCACGAATTTCAATCCGATCGCCGGTAGCCAGACATTGGGACATCTGCTCAAGCATGGTCTTGATGGCCAGCTCCACATCCTTGGATGAGAGCAGCCCTTGATGGGTGACAATTCGTTCGATCAACTCCGACTTCGTCATATTTTTCCCTTCTTTTTCAAGCAGCTAGGAAAAGCGCTTCGAAGGTTTTAGCATGACCGGAGGAATTTGAACAGCCCAAGTATTGACTTATATTCAAAGAGTTGGGGCGTAACTCGATGAGAGTTGGCATTGCGCCGCACGGCCACTAGCCGCCGCTCAGCTTCACTGAAGCCACTCCACGGCGATCACTGCCAGATAGAGCCTACAGGAGCCAATGCGCTGCCAGCGTGACCACAGCGCTCCACCTGCAGAACACCAAGGCGACGTTGCGCACAACACTAAATCCCAGGCACAAAAAAGGGCGACCGAAGTCGCCCTTTTTCTATGGTCTGACAGAACTTAGTTCTGCTTTTCCATTTGTGCACGCAGCAGGTCGCCCAGAGTGGTAGGACCAGCAGAAGGCTCAGAGGTAGCTGGCTTGTCGCGCAGGCTCTGGATGGCTTCTTTCTCTTCAGCATCGTCTTTCGACTTGATGGAGAGCTGGATTACGCGGCTCTTGCGGTCAACGCTGATGATCTTGGCTTCTACTTCTTCGCCTTCTTTCAGAACGTTGCGCGCGTCTTCAACGCGGTCACGGCTGATTTCGGAGGCTTTCAGAGTCGCTTCGATATCGTCGGCCAGAGTGATGATGGCGCCTTTAGCGTCAACTTCCTTCACGATGCCTTTAACGATTGCGCCTTTGTCGTTCTCTTGAACGTACTCGGAGAACGGATCGCTTTCCAGTTGCTTGATACCCAGGGAGATGCGCTCGCGCTCTGGGTCAACCGACAGGATAACGGTGTCCAGCTCGTCGCCCTTCTTGAAACGACGAACAGCTTCTTCGCCAACTTCGTTCCAGGAGATGTCGGACAGGTGAACCAGACCGTCGATGCCGCCGTCCAGACCAATGAAGATACCGAAATCGGTGATCGACTTGATGGTGCCGGAGATTTTATCGCCCTTGTTGAACTGGCCAGAGAAATCTTCCCATGGGTTAGATTTGCACTGCTTGATGCCGAGGGAGATACGACGACGCTCTTCGTCGATGTCCAGAACCATAACTTCCACTTCGTCGCCGACTTGTACGACTTTCGAAGGATGGATGTTCTTGTTGGTCCAGTCCATTTCGGAAACGTGTACCAGGCCTTCCACGCCTTCTTCCAGCTCTGCAAAGCAGCCGTAGTCGGTCAGGTTGGTAACACGCGCGGTGACGCGAGTGCTTTCTGGGTAACGAGCCTTGATAGCGACCCATGGATCTTCGCCCAGCTGCTTCAAGCCCAGGGAAACACGGTTGCGCTCACGATCGTACTTCAGAACCTTGACATCGATCTCGTCGCCAACGTTGACGATTTCCGATGGATGCTTGATACGCTTCCAAGCCATGTCGGTAATGTGCAGCAGGCCGTCGACGCCACCCAGATCGACGAATGCGCCGTAATCGGTGAGGTTTTTGACGATACCTTTGACTTGTTGGCCTTCCTGCAGGGATTCCAGCAGAGCTTCACGCTCGGCGGAGTTCTCTGCTTCCAGGACGCTGCGACGGGAAACGACAACGTTGTTGCGCTTCTGGTCGAGCTTGATGACCTTGAATTCGAGTTCCTTGCCTTCCAGGTGCGTGGTGTCGCGCACAGGACGAACGTCGACCAAAGAACCTGGCAGGAACGCACGGATGCCGTTAACGTCGACAGTGAAGCCGCCTTTAACCTTACCGTTGATAACGCCCTTGACCACTTCTTCAGCTGCGAAGGCTGCTTCGAGAACAATCCAGCATTCAGCGCGCTTGGCTTTTTCACGGGACAGCTTGGTTTCACCGAAACCGTCTTCAACCGAGTCCAGAGCAACGTGAACTTCGTCACCGACATTGATAGTCAGGTCACCAGCATCGTTGTAGAACTGTTCCAGCGGGATCAGAGCTTCAGACTTCAGACCAGCGTGAACGGTTACCCAGCGAGCTTGGTAATCGATATCAACGATAACACCGGTGATGATGGAGCCTGCCTGAAGGTTCAGGGTTTTTAGGCTTTCTTCAAAGAGTTCCGCAAAGCTTTCGCTCATTTTAATTCCTGTTGATAAGGGCGAAGAATACGCCCATCTCCACACCCCAGACGGTGTGGGTCAGTTTCAATTAAAAGAAGCACCACAGGACTATGACTGGTCCCCTGCGGCCTTCTTGGTCACCCGGCGATATCGCGAATGGCGATCTCACTCAAGATGCGTTCCAGCACCTGCTCGATGGACAACTCCGTGGAATCCAGCTGTATGGCGTCAGCCGCCGGCTTGAGCGGGGCTACCGCACGCTGGGTATCACGCTCATCGCGTGCACGGATCTCATCTAGCAGACTCGACAGACTAACACCATCGACTTTGCCCTTCAACTGCAAGTAACGGCGACGGGCCCGCTCCTCGGCGCTGGCCGTGAGGAAAATCTTCAGCGGCGCCTCGGGGAAGACCACCGTGCCCATGTCGCGGCCATCGGCCACCAGACCCGGCGGTTCCTGGAAAGCCCGCTGGCGCTGCAGCAAAGCATCGCGCACCGCCGGCAATGCGGCGACCTGGGAAGCCCAGGAGCCGACCTGCTCGTTACGCAGGTCGTCGGTCACATCGTCCCCTTCCAGGATGATGCGCTGGGGATGACCTTCGGTCGCCCCGACGAACTGCACGTCAAGATGCGCAGCCAGCAGCTTCAGCGATTCTTCGTTGGTCAGGTCGACACCATGGTTGCGGGCGGCAAAGGCCAGCAAGCGGTATAGCGCCCCGGAATCCAGCAGGCACCAGCCCAGGCGCTTGGCCAGGATGCCGGCGATCGTGCCCTTGCCCGAGCCACTTGGCCCGTCGATGGTAATCACCGGTGCTTTGATATTCACAATTGAGCCTCTTGGGCAACACGGATGCCGACTTGGGCACACAGTGTAAGAAAATTCGGAAAAGACGTAGCCACGTTGGCACAGTCATGGATACGAATCGGCGCAGCCGCTCGCAGGGAAGCCACGCTGAAGGCCATGGCAATCCGGTGATCGCCATGGGCGTGGACTTCACCACCGCCGATCACGCCACCATCGATAATAATCCCATCAGGTGTCGGTTCACACTTCACGCCCAGCGCAAGCAGACCGTCGGCCATGACCTGGATCCGGTCGGACTCCTTGACCCGCAGCTCCTCTGCCCCACGCAATACCGTCCGGCCTTCGGCGCACGCCGCAGCCACGAACAACACCGGGAACTCATCGATAGCCAGCGGGACCAGGGCTTCAGGAATCTCGATCCCCTTCAACGGCGCCGCACGAACACGCAAATCAGCGACCGGCTCACCACCCACTTCCCGTTGGTTTTCCAGGGTGATGTCCGCGCCCATCAGTCGCAGGATATCGATCACGCCGGTACGGGTCGGATTGATACCCACATGTTCAAGCAACAGCTCGGAGCCTTCGGCGATTGAAGCCGCCACCAGAAAGAACGCCGAGGAGGAAATATCCCCAGGCACCTCAATATGGGTCGCGGTCAACGCATGGCCCGACTCGACCGCAGCCGTAGCGCCCGCCACGTCCACCGGATACCCAAAACCGCGCAACATCCGCTCGGTATGGTCGCGGGTCGGCGCCGGTTCGGTAATCGAGGTTTTACCCTCGGCATACAACCCGGCCAACAACAGGCAGGACTTGACCTGAGCGCTGGCCATCGGCAATGCGTAGGTCAGCCCCTTGAGTGCCTGGCCGCCACGAATGGTCAGCGGCGGGCGCCCTTCCGGCCCGGTCTCGATCACCGCGCCCATTGCGCGCAATGGCTTGGCCACGCGATTCATCGGGCGCTTGGACAGCGAGGCGTCCCCCGTCAACACACTGTCGAAGCGCTGGGCCGCCAGCAAACCGGACAACAACCGCATGGAGGTGCCGGAGTTACCCAGATAGATCGGACCTGGCGCCGGCTTCAAGCCATGCAGGCCAACCCCGTGGATGGTGACGCGCCCATGGTGCGGGCCTTCAATCACCACGCCCATGTCGCGGAACGCCTGCAAGGTCGCCAGGGCGTCCTCACCCTCCAGAAAACCTTCGACCTCAGTGACACCGTCCGCCAGAGAACCGAGCATGATCGAGCGATGGGAGATCGACTTATCCCCAGGCACGCGGATCTGCCCGCTCAAGCGGCCACCGGGACTGGCGAGAAACACCAGGTCATCCGCGTTTACTGCAGCATCCATATAGGCCCGACGCGCCAGAATCTTGCTGAAATGCTCCCGTGCCACCCGCGCACGGGTGAACACGCCCAACAACTGGTGCCCGTCGCCAGCATCGACCGCGTCGCGCAAGGCGTCGAGGTCGCTGCGGAACGTGTCCAGGGTGCGCAACACCGCATCGCGGTTGGCAAGGAAGATGTCGTGCCACATCACCGGATCACTACCGGCGATCCGGGTAAAGTCGCGGAAACCACCGGCGGCGTAGCGGAAAATCTCGAGGTTCTCGTTGCGCTTGGCCAGCGAATCCACCAGGCCAAATGCGAGCAAATGCGGCAGATGGCTGGTCGCTGCCAGCACTTCATCGTGGCGCTCGACCTGCATATGCTCGACATCCGCCCCCAGCTCGCGCCAGAGCCGATCCACCACGGCCAGTGCCGCAGGATCGGTTTCATCCAGTGGTGTCAGAATCACTTTATGGCGACGGAACAGCTGCGCATTGGACGCCTCCACCCCGCTCTGCTCGGACCCGGCAATCGGATGCCCGGGCACAAACCGTGCAGGCATGCCACCAAAGGCCAGCCGCGCCGCACGTACCACATTGCCCTTGGCACTACCGACATCGGTCAGGATTGCCTGGCCCAGATCCATGCCGGCCAACAGCGCCAGCAACTTCTCCATGGCCAGGATCGGCACCGCCAGCTGAATGACATCCGCGCCCTGGCAGGCTACAGCGAGGTCAGCCTCGCAACGGTCCACCACACCCAACTCCACCGCCAACTTGCGCGATTGCGGGTCCAGGTCCACACCGACCACTTCGCCACACAGGCCGCTTTCCCGCAGGCCCTTCGCAAAGGAGCCGCCGATCAATCCCAAACCGACCACCACCAGGCGACCGATCATAGGTACAGCAGGTTGCAATGCAGTGACATCAACCACGAGCCAGAACCTTGGCCAGCGCTTCGAGGAAGCGGCTGTTTTCAGCAGGCAGACCGATGGTGATGCGCAGGTGGTTCGGCATGCCGTAATTGGCCACCGGACGCACGATCACACCCTCGCGCAGCAAGCCCTGGAACACAGGAGCCGCCACTTGACCGAGGTCGACGCAGATGAAGTTGCCCTTGGACGGAATCCAGCCCAGGCCCAGCTCACGGAAGCCTTCCTGCAATTGCAGCATGCCGCTTTCGTTGAGGCGACGGCCTTCTTCCAGGTACTCGGTGTCCTGCACCGCAGCGCAAGCCGCCGCCAGCGCGAGGCTGTTGACGTTGAATGGCTGGCGCACACGGTTCAACACATCGGCCACCACCGCAGTGGACAAGCCGTAACCGACCCGCAGCGACGCCAGGCCATAAGCCTTGGAGAAGGTGCGCGAGACCAGCAGGTTCGGATAAGCCGCGAGGAAGTCCAGGCCGTCCGGCAAGTCGCTGCCTTCGGCGTACTCGATGTATGCCTCGTCCAGCACCACCAGTACATGCTCCGGCACGTCCTGCAGGAAGTTATCCAGCACCTCGGCGCTGAACCAGGTGCCGGTCGGGTTGTTCGGGTTGGCGATAAACACGACACGAGTATTGTCATCGATGGCCGCCAGCATGGCTGGCAGGTCATGACCCCAGTCTCTCGCAGGAATCACACGCGCCTCGGCGCCAACGGCCTGAGTGACGATCGGATAGACCGCAAATGCATGCTCGCTGAACACCGCGTTCAAGCCCGGCGCCAGATAGGCGCGGCCGACCAGCTCCAGAATATCGTTGGAGCCGTTACCCAGGGTCACCTGGTTGATATCAACGCGGCAGTTTTTCGCCAGCAGGGACTTGAGCTCAAAGCCGTTACCATCGGGATAACGGGTCAGCTCGGCCAGCGCCTCACGAATCGCGGCCAGCACCTTGGGGCTTGGGCCCATCGGGTTTTCGTTACTGGCCAGCTTTACGATCTTCGACGGATCCAGATTCAACTCGCGCGCCAACTCGTCCACAGGCTTGCCCGGAACGTAAGGCGACAGTTGTTGCACGCCCGGCTGCGCCAGGGCGAGGAAGTTGCCACTCATGTTAAAGCCTCACAAAACCGCTTTCGGGTAGGAGCCCAGCACCTTGAGTGCCACGGCTTCCTGACTGATTTTCTCGAGCACACCCTTGACCAGAGGGTCGCGGTGATGGCCGACGAAGTCGATAAAGAACACATAAGTCCATTTACCGCTGCGCGAAGGACGAGTCTCGATTCGCGTCAGGTCAATCCCGTTATCGTGGAACGGCACCAGCAGCTCATGCAGCGCGCCGGGCTTGTTGCTCATGGAGACGATGATCGATGTCTTGTCGTCGCCGGTCGGCGGCACTTCCTGGCTGCCGATCATCAGGAAGCGCGTCGAGTTATCCGGGCGATCCTCGATTTTCTCGGCCAGGCGCGTCAGCCCATACAGGCCGGCAGCCATGTCGCCGGCAATCGCCGCCGAGTTCCACTCACCCTTGACCCGCTTCGCCGCTTCGGCGTTGCTGGACACCGCCACGCGCTCCACATTCGGGTAGTGCGCGTCCAGCCACTTGCGGCACTGGGCCAGGGACTGGGCGTGGGAGTAGATGCGGCTGATGCTGTCGGTCTTGGTGTTTTCGCCCACCAGCAAGTGGTGGTGAATACGCAGCTCGACTTCGCCGCAGATCACCATGTCGTGCTCAAGAAAACTGTCGAGGGTGTGGTTGACGGCACCTTCGGTGGAGTTTTCCACCGGCACCACGCCAAAATTCACCGCCCCGGCGGCCACTTCACGGAACACTTCGTCGATCGCAGCCATCGGCTTGCTGATCACCGCGTGACCGAAGTGCTTCATGGCCGCGGCTTGAGTGAAGGTGCCTTCCGGGCCCAGGTAAGCCACTTTCAGCGGCTGCTCCAGTGCCAGGCACGACGACATGATTTCACGGAACAACCGCGCCATCTCTTCGTTGCCCAACGGGCCCTTGTTGCGTTCCATCACGCGCTTGAGCACCTGGGCTTCACGCTCCGGACGGTAGAATACCGGCACTTCGCCTTCAGCCAGGGAAGCCATCTTCACCCGTGCAACTTCCTGGGCGCACCGCGCGCGCTCACTGATCAGCTCCAGGACTTTCTCGTCCAGGCTGTCAATGCGTACGCGCAGGGCCTTGAGTTCTTGCTCAGACATTAGCCGTGTTCCTTTTCGAACTCTGCCATGTAAGCCACCAGCGCCTTGACGGCGTGGATATCGACAGCGTTATAGATGGAGGCGCGCATGCCACCTACCGAACGGTGGCCCTTGAGGTTCAACAGGCCGCGCTCGTCGGCGCCGGCGAGGAAAGGCTTGTCCAGGCGATCATCCGCCAGGCGGAACGGCACGTTCATCCACGAACGGTCGGTCAGGTTGATCGGGTTGCTGTACAGGCCGCTGGCGTCGATGAAGTCGTACAGGGTACGTTTCTTCTCTTCGTTGAGCTTGCCCATGGCAGCCACGCCGCCCTGCTCTTTCAGCCATTCGAACACCAGGCCCGACAGGTACCAGGCGAAGGCCGGCGGGGTGTTGTACATCGAGCCGTTATCGGCCGCGACCTTGTAGTTGAGCATGGTCGGGCACAGCGAACGCGCACGACCCAACAGGTCTTCACGGACGATGTTGACCAGGATGCCGCTCGGGCCGATGTTCTTCTGCGCACCGGCGTAGATCATGCCGTACTTGGACACATCGATCGGGCGCGAGAGGATGTCCGAGGACATGTCGCAGACCAGCGGGACATCACCCACTTCCGGCACCCAGTCGAACTCCAGGCCGCCGATGGTTTCGTTTGCCACGTAGTGAACATAGGCCGCGTCTTTCGACAGCTTCCACTCGTTCTGACCGGGGATCGCGAAGTAGTCGTAGGGCTTGGCCGTGCCTGCCACATTGACGTGACCGTAACGGGAGGCCTCTTCAATGGCCTTCTGCCCCCAGATACCGGTGTCGATATAGTCCGCAGTGCCATCTTCCGGCAGCAGGTTCAGCGGGATCTGGGCGAACTGCTGGCTCGCACCACCCTGCAGGAACAGCACTTTGTAATCGGACGGGATGTCCAGCAAGTCGCGCATATCCTGCTCGGCCTTGGTGGCAATGGACACGAACTCATCGCTGCGATGGCTCATTTCCATCACGGAGAGGCCTTTTCCATGCCAGTCGAGGAGTTCACCCTGCGCGCGCTGCAGGACTGCTTCAGGAAGCGCCGCGGGACCGGCACAGAAGTTATAGGCTCTCTTGCTCACATCCAATCTCTCTGATCTGGTGGGACTGCAATCAACATCCCGCAACGCGGAACCCTGTAGGAGCTGGCTTGCCAGCGATGCAAACGACTCGGCGCTTCACTTGAATCGAGTTGATGCCATCGCCGGCAAGCCGGCTCCTACAAGAGCGGCGCGGCGTCGTATTTCAAACGGGACAAACAACAAGGGGGCGAATCTTCATCCGCCCCCTGTGTGTCCGCTTATTCCTGCGGTTCTTCTTCGTCTGCGGCAGCGTCGAGTGTTGGCTCGTCGACGCCGTCATCGGCATCGCCGATCACTTGCCCCTCGAGTGCAATCCCCTCTTCACCTTCCAGCTCCTCGCCTTCGACTTCCGACGGCTCCTGGACACGCTCCAGGCCTACCAACGTTTCGTCGCTGGCCAGCTTGATCAAGGTCACGCCCTGGGTGTTACGCCCCAGGCTCGACACTTCATCAACCCGGGTACGTACCAGGGTGCCCTGGTCGGAAATCAGCATGATTTCCTCACCATCCAGCACCTGGACCGCGCCGACCAGGCGGCCGTTGCGATCGTTGCTGACCATGGCGATAACGCCCTGGCCGCCACGCTTGTACTCGGGGAACTCGCTGATGGCCGTACGCTTGCCGTAGCCGCGGGCCGATGCCGTGAGGATCTCGCTGCCTTCTTCCGGGATCAGCATCGAAATCAGCTTCTGCCCTTCCGGCAGGCGCATGCCGCGCACACCGCGGGCGGTACGGCCCATGGCACGAACGTCGGACTCCTTGAAGCGCGTGACCTTGCCGCCGTCGGAGAACAGCATGACTTCACGCTCGCCGTCGGTGATGGCCGCGCTGATCAATACGTCGCCTTCGTCCAGTTCGAGGGCGATCAGGCCCACGCTGCGTTGACGGCTGAAGGATTCCAGCGGGGTCTTCTTCACGGTGCCTTTCGCAGTGGCCATGAAGATGAAATGACCTTCGGTGTACTCGTCTACCGGCAGCATGGTGGTGATGTATTCATCACTGTCCAGCGGCAGCAGGTTGACCAGCGGACGACCACGGGCAGCGCGGGACGCTTCCGGGATTTCGTAGGTTTTCAGCCAGTACACCTTGCCCTTGCTGGAGAACAGCAGCAGCGTGGTGTGGCTGTTGGCAACCAGCAGGTGAGCGATGTAGTCCTCATCCTTGACGCCGGTAGCCGATTTGCCTTTACCGCCACGACGCTGGGCCTGGTACGCAGCCAACGGCTGGGTCTTGGCATAGCCACCGTGGGAAATGGTCACGACGCGATCTTCTTCCGGGATCATGTCACCCAGGGTCAGGTCGAGACGGGCGTCGAGAATCTCGGTGCGGCGCACATCGCCGTATTCGGCGCGGATCACTTCCAGTTCTTCGCGGATCACTTCCATCAGGCGCACCGCGCTGTTGAGGATGCGGATCAGCTCGCCGATCTGGTTGAGGATCTCCTGGTACTCGGCCAGCAGTTTCTCGTGTTCCAGGCCGGTCAGACGGTGCAGACGCAGTTCCAGAATGGCCTGGGCCTGTTCCGGGGACAGGAAATACTTGCCGTCGCGCAGGCCGTATTGTGGGTCCAGGGTCTCCGGACGGCACGAATCGGCACCGGCACGTTCCACCATCGCTACTACGGCGCTGGATTCCCACGGCATCTTGATCAGCGCTTCCTTGGCTTCCGACGGCGTCGGCGAAGCCTTGATCAGGGCGATGACCGGGTCGATGTTCGACAGCGCAACAGCCTGGCCTTCCAGGATGTGGCCGCGTTCACGGGCCTTGCGCAGTTCGAATACGGTACGGCGGGTTACCACTTCGCGGCGGTGACGCACGAAGGCTTCCAGCAGATCCTTGAGGTTCAGGATGCGCGGGCGGCCGTCGATCAGCGCTACCACGTTGATACCGAATACGCTTTGCAGCTGGGTCTGGGCGTAGAGGTTGTTGAGGATCACCTCAGGCACTTCGCCACGACGCAGCTCGATCACCACGCGCATACCGTCCTTGTCAGACTCGTCGCGCAGCTCGGTGATGCCTTCCAGCTTCTTCTCTTTAACCAGCTCGGCGATCTTCTCGATCAGACGCGCCTTGTTCAACTGGTAAGGGAGTTCGGTGATGACGATCTGCTGACGGCCACCGACCTTGTCGATGTCTTCGATGATCGAGCGGGCACGCATGTAAATGCGGCCGCGACCGGTACGGTAGGCTTCGATGATGCCGGCGCGACCGTTGATGATCGCGGCGGTCGGGAAGTCCGGACCCGGGATGTACTGCATTAGCTCATCGACGGTCAGCTCGGGGTTGTCGATGAGGGCCAGGCAACCGTCGATGACTTCACCGAGGTTGTGTGGCGGGATGTTGGTGGCCATGCCCACGGCGATACCGCTGGAGCCGTTGACCAACAGGTTGGGAATACGGGTCGGCATGACCGCCGGGATCATTTCGGTGCCGTCGTAGTTCGGCACCCAGTCCACGGTTTCCTTGTGCAGGTCAGCCAGCAGCTCGTGCGCCAGCTTGGTCATGCGCACTTCGGTGTATCGCATGGCCGCAGCGTTGTCGCCGTCGACCGAACCGAAGTTGCCCTGGCCGTCTACCAGCAGGTAGCGCAGGGAAAACGGCTGGGCCATCCGAACGATGGTGTCGTACACCGCAGTGTCGCCGTGAGGGTGATACTTACCGATCACGTCACCGACAACACGGGCAGATTTCTTGTACGGCTTGTTCCAGTCGTTACCCAGCTCGCTCATCGCGAACAGCACACGCCTGTGCACGGGCTTCAAGCCATCGCGCGCATCAGGCAGTGCCCGACCGACAATTACGCTCATCGCGTAGTCGAGGTAGGACTGTTTCAGCTCGTCTTCGATATTGACCGGGAGGATTTCTTTGGCCAGTTCGCCCATGAGAAGCCTGATTCCTTTTTCGGGTGAAACCTCGTCACATCCTATGGGACGAACGAAGCTCGCCGCTGCCGGCATGATGCCTGGCAACGACTTACGACAAATCAACGAGTTATGACACGGATCTGCGCATTAAAGGTTACCCCTTGGGGTGACCCTGGAAACCGCCGGATGTTATCACAATCGCCGCCACGCACCTATCCCCCTGATGCGCATGGAGCATAGTAAGTTGACGGATGACAGGCTTGACGGCGACGAGAGGGCCTTAGAGCTGGATCCAAGGGGATTTTTGCGGGCAAATTGCCTCAATGCAGGCGTTTACGACACATCAGTTGCGCCAACTTCGCCGTGTCGGGGCGTTCGACGATGCCTTTTTCAGTGACGATCACATCAATCAGGTCCGCCGGCGTCACGTCAAACACCGGGTTGAAGGCGTCTACATCAGCGGCTACGCGGGTGCCGCCGACTTCCAGCAGTTCACGGGCGTCGCGCTCTTCAAGCGGCACGTCATCACCGCTGGCCGCCATCAGGTCGATGGTTGAGCTGGGCGCCACCACCATGAAACGCACGCCGTGATGCATGGCGCACACCGCCAGCTGATAGGTGCCGATCTTGCTGACCACGTCACCGTTGGCCGCAATGCAGTCGGCACCGACGATCACCCAGGTCACGCCCTTGGTCTTGAGAATATGCGCGCCAGCCGAATCGGCATTCACGGTGACCGGAATGCCTTCATTGGCCAATTCCCAGGCCGTCAGCCGCGAACCTTGCAGCCAGGGCCGGGTTTCGTTGGCGTAGACGCGCTCCACCATGCCTTCCAGGAACGCCCCGCGAATCACCCCGAGCGCGGTACCGACGCCGCCGGTAGCCAACGCACCCGCATTGCCATGGGTCAGGATCGCCTGGACATTGCCCTGGTGCTTGCGGATCAGCTCTACACCCAGCTGCGCCATGGTCAGGTTGGCTTCACGATCACTTTGGTGAATCGCCACCGCCTCGGCCTCCAGCACCTTCAACGGATCGGCGTGTTTCTTGAGGCGGTCGAGGCAATCGCGCATGCGCTTCATGGCCCAGAAAAGATTCGACGCGGTCGGGCGGGTATCCGCCAGCAGCGCGTAGTCCTCTTCCCAGGCGGCCTGCCAGTCATCGCCCTCGGCGATGTGGGCACGAGCGGCCAGCACCAGGCCATACGCCGCACTGATGCCAATGGCCGGCGCACCGCGCACCACCATTGTGCGAATGGCCTCGGCCACCTCGGCAGCACTGGTGCAGGCGACCCAGGTTTCTGCAGACGGCAAAATACGCTGATCGAGCAGGTACAGTGCGCCATCACGCCAGTCGATGGCCTTCACTTTCTCCGCAGCCAACAGTCGATCGCGCATCCCTCACCCCGCACTCATGAACAAAAGCCGCCGATTATAGCGATCCGCCAGCCAGGACGCTCGGGTATACTTCGCCGTTCTTTATAGATGCCTGGGAAACTGCCCTCGATGACACCGACTGCCGCCCCGCTCGACTTATTGCTGCTGCCCACCTGGCTGGTACCTGTCGAGCCTGCCGGCGTAGTGCTCAAGGAGCACGCCCTGGGCATTCGTGACGGGTGCATTGCGTTTATCGGCCCACGCGCCGCGGCCTTGAAGCTCGCAGCGAGCGAAGTGCGTGAACTGCCGGGCATGCTGCTCAGCCCCGGCCTGATCAACGCCCACGGCCACGCCGCCATGACGCTGTTTCGCGGCCTGGCCGACGACCTGCCGCTGATGACCTGGCTGGAAAACCACATCTGGCCCGCCGAGGCCAAGTGGGTCGACGAAGCCTTCGTCCGTGACGGCACTGACCTGGCCATCGCCGAGCAGATCAAGGGCGGCATCACGTGTTTCTCGGACATGTACTTCTTCCCGAAAGTCGCCAGCGAACGGGTGCACAACAGCGGCATGCGTGCGCAAATCGCCATCCCGATCCTGGATTTCCCGATTCCCGGCGCTGCTGACGCCGACGAGGCGATTCGCCAGGGCGTTGAGCTGTTCGGCGACCTCAAGCATCACCCACGGATCAAAATCACCTTCGGCCCGCACGCGCCGTACACCGTCTGCGATGAAAACCTGGAAAAAATCCGGGTGATCGCCGAGGAACTGGACGCCTCGATCCACATGCACGTGCATGAAACCGCCTTCGAAGTGCAGCAGTCCGTTGAACAGCGTGGTGAACGCCCGCTGGCACGGCTTGGCCGCCTGGGTTTGCTGGGGCCGCGCTTCCAGGCCGTTCACATGACCCAAATCAGCGATGACGACCTGACTTTGCTGGTAGAAAGCAACACCAGCGTGATCCATTGCCCGGAATCCAACCTGAAACTGGCCAGCGGCTTCTGCCCGGTGGAACGCCTGTGGCAAGCCGGCGTCAATGTGGCAGTAGGCACCGACGGCGCGGCCAGTAACAATGACCTCGACCTGCTGGGCGAAACCCGCACCGCCGCGCTGCTGGCCAAGGCCGTTGCCGGCTCGGCCACCGCCCTGGATGCCCACCGCGCCCTGCGCATGGCCACCCTCAACGGCGCCCGGGCCATGGGCCTGGAAAGTCAAATCGGCTCGCTGGAAGTCGGCAAGGCCGCTGACATCGTGGCCTTCGACCTGTCGGGCCTGGCGCAACAACCGATCTACGATCCGGTCTCACAGCTTATATATGCCACCGGACGCGATTGTGTGAAACACCTTTGGGTCGGCGGCAAGCAATTGCTCGACGACCGGCAACTGACCCGCCTGGATGAACAACAGTTGTGCGCCACGGCCATCGCCTGGGGCCAGCGCATCAGCGGACACAGCGAATAACACCCGCCCTGGCAACGCATGCCAGGGCCGGCAAAACGTTTTATCAGATTTAGAGGATTCCCCATGAGCAACGTCGACCACGCTGAAATCGCCAAATTCGAAGCCCTCGCCCATCGCTGGTGGGACCGCGAAAGCGAGTTCAAACCCCTGCACGACATCAACCCGCTGCGGGTCAACTGGATTGACGAGCGCGTCAACCTGGCCGGCAAGAAGGTACTGGATGTGGGTTGCGGCGGCGGGATCCTCAGTGAATCCATGGCTCAGCGCGGCGCCACCGTGATGGGTATCGACATGGGCGAAGCGCCATTGGCCGTGGCCCAGTTGCACCAACTGGAGTCCGGCGTGAACGTCGAATACCGGCAGATCACCGCCGAAGAGCTGGCCGAAGAGATGCCCGGGCAGTTCGACGTGGTCACTTGCCTGGAAATGCTCGAACACGTGCCGGACCCGTCCTCGGTGATCCGCGCCTGCTTCCGCATGGTCAAGCCCGGTGGCCAGGTGTTCTTCTCCACCATCAACCGCAATCCGAAGGCGTACCTGTTCGCGATCATCGGTGCCGAATACATCATGAAGCTGCTGCCCCGCGGCACCCATGACTTCAAGAAATTCATCCGCCCTTCCGAGCTGGGCGCCTGGAGCCGTCAGGCCGGGCTGACCGTCAAGGACATCATCGGCTTGACCTACAACCCGCTGACCAAGCACTACAAGCTGGCCAGCGACGTTGACGTCAACTACATGATCCAGACCCTGCGCGAGGAGTAAGCCTGTGAAGTTGCGAGCGGTTCTTTTCGACATGGACGGTACCCTGCTGGACACCGCGCCAGACTTTATCGCCATCTGCCAGGCCATGCGCGCTGACCGCGGCCTGGCACCGATCAACGACCAGCACATCCGCGATGAAATCTCCGGCGGCGCCCGGGCGATGGTCGCCGTGACCTTTTCCATGGACCCCGAGTCCCCGGGCTTTGAAGAGCTGCGCCAGGAATTCCTCGAGCGTTACCTCAAGGGCTGCGCGATCCACAGCAAGCTGTTCGAGGGCATGGAGGAGCTGCTGGTGGATATCGAGAAATCCAGGCTGATCTGGGGCGTGGTCACCAACAAGCCACTGCGCTTTGCCGAACCGATCATGCAGCAGCTGGGCCTGGCCGAGCGCTCCGCGCTGCTGATCTGCCCGGACCACGTGAAGAACAGCAAGCCGGACCCGGAACCGTTGATCCTGGCGTGCAAGATGCTCGACCTGGACCCGGCCAGCGTGCTGTTCGTGGGGGATGACCTGCGGGACATCGAGTCGGGCCGCGACGCCGGCACTCGTACTGCGGCGGTCACCTACGGCTATATCCACCCGGACGACAACCCGCGCAACTGGGGTGCCGATGTGGTGGTGGATCACCCGCTGGAATTGCGCAAAGTGCTGGACAGCGCGCTGTGCAGCTGCTGATCGGGACTGCCTGAGGTTGCTGCAATTTTGTGGAGAGGGAGCTTGCTCCCGTTCGACTGCGCAGCAGTCGCGAAAGCTGGGGCTGCTTCGCAACCCAACGGGAGCAAGCTCCCTCGCCACAGAAGCCTTGGCCAGCCTTAGCCGCAATCAATCACATGGATTTTCTGTGAACTTTGTCGAGGTTGTTTATGTTTGATTACTCCGCACGTCCAGAACTGCTCAAGGGCCGGGTCATCCTGGTCACCGGCGCCGGTCGCGGGATTGGCGCAGCGGCGGCCAAAACCTATGCTGCCCACGGCGCCACCGTGCTGCTGCTGGGCAAGACCGAAGCCAACCTGGCCCAGGTCTACGACGAAATCGAAGCCGCCGGCCAGCCGCAGCCGGTGGTGATCCCGTTCAACCTGGAGACCGCCCTGCCCCATCAATACGATGAGCTGGCAGCGATGATCGAAAAGGAGTTCGGCCACCTCGACGGTTTGCTGCACAACGCCTCGATCATCGGCCCGCGCACACCGATCGAGCAGTTGTCCGGCGAGAACTTCATGCGGGTGATGCATGTGAACGTCAACGCGATGTTCATGCTGACCAGCACGCTGTTGCCGCTGCTCAAGCTGTCCCAGGATGCGTCGGTGGTGTTCACCTCAAGCAGCGTGGGCCGCAAGGGCCGGGCTTATTGGGGGGCTTACGGGGTGTCGAAGTTTGCCACCGAAGGGCTGATGCAAACCCTGGCGGACGAGCTGGATAACGTCGCACCGGTGCGCGCCAACAGCATCAACCCAGGCGCCACCCGCACCAGCATGCGGGCCCAGGCGTATCCAGGGGAGAACCCGACCGATAACCCGACACCGGAGGAAATCATGCCGGTGTACCTGTACCTGATGGGGCCGGACAGTACCGGCATCAATGGGCAGGCGTTTGACGCGCAATAACTATCTGGAACACAGTACAACCTAATGTGGGAGCGGGCTTGCTCGCGAAGGCGGAGTGTCAGTCAACAGAGATATCGACTGATCCACCGCCTTCGCGAGCAAGCCCGCTCCCACATTTGTATTGCGGTGATCTCTAGAACTTAGTTCTTCACCACTTCCTCAAGCGTGAAGCGCCCCAACGGGTTTTGCAGGAAGTTGCTCACGTTCTTGCGTGAGATGTTGATGTACGGGCTGTAGTACAAGTCGATCCAGTTCACATCCTGTTTCGCCATTTTCTGCAGGTCGACGTACATCTGCTCACGCTTGACCGGATCCGCCTCGATCCGCGCGGCCGCCACCAGGTCCTTCACTTTGTCGTTCTTGTAGCGGGTCATGTAGTTCTGGTTGGTGTCGTGGCCCAGCACGAAGGTGGTCTTCTGGTCCGGGTCGAGGATGTCGTTGGTCCAGTACATCACCGAAATATCGTAATCGCCGTCCACCAGCATCTGCCAGCTTTGGGTCGGGTCGACCTTTTGCAGGTTGGCCGTCACACCGACCTTGGCCAGTTGATCCTTGATCATCACCGCAATCTGCTCGTCGGCTTCGTTGCCGGCGTTGACCACATAGTTGAGCTTCAAATCCTGGGCGCCGGCAGCCGCCAGCAGCTTCTTGGCTTCGGTCGGGTCATACGGGCGTTGCAGGTTGTTGGCGTAGTGGTACAGCGAGCCTTTTGGGATATAGGAATAGGCCACGGTGCCCTGGCCGAAGGTGGCGGTTTTCACCAGCGATTGTTTATCGATGGCCATGTCCAGCGCCTGGCGCACTTCCGGCTTGGCCAGCAGGCCGTGGGCGTGGTTGATCAACAAGTGATCTTCACGGGTAGACGGGTCGGAGTGCACCACCACGTTCTTGTCTTTTTTCAGCTCTTCAACCCGGGAAAACGGGACGAAGATCGCCGTGTCCAGCTCATTGTTCTGCACCATGCGCATGCGCGTGTTGTCGTCGGTGACGGAGACCCATTCCACACCATCCAGGCTGACGTTGCTGGCCTGCCAGAAGTTCGGGTTCTTCTTCAGGATCACCCGATCGCCCTTGCGCCACTCGTCCACGGTAAACGCGCCGGAGGTCACCGGGTTTTCCGAGTAGGCGTCTTCGCCCATCTTGGTCATGGCTTTTTCCGACAGGATCGACACCGTCGGCGAAGCCAGTTGCGAAAGGAAGGCGACCGCCGGGGTTTTCAAGGTCACGACCAGCGTCTGCGGATCAGCTGCCTTGGCGGTGTTGATCAGGCTGAACGGGTCGCTCCACAGCGAGGCCTTGTTGTCGCGAATGCGCAACAGGCTGAAGGCGGCATCGTCAGCAGTGATCGGCGAGCCATCCGAGAACTTCGCGGCCCGCAGTTTGAAGGTGTACGTCAGGCCGTCCTTGGAAATGTCCCAGCTTTCGGCCAGCCCCGGTTCCATCTTGGTGCCCAGGTTGTCCACGCGCACCAGGGTGTCGTAGACGTTGGCGAACACCCAGGTGTCGCGGTTCTGCGCGCTTTTGATCGGGTCAAACGTGGTGCTGTCTTCGCGGCAACCGATGGTGAGCACGCCGGCCGCGTGGGCGATACCGGCGGTCAGCGACCACGCGGTGAGTGTGGCGGCGGCGAGCAACTTCAAGTGACGGGATTGCATGTCATAACTCCTTGTCTATAACGGCGGTTGTTCATGATCGGCAGGAAGGGTTCAAAGCAAAGGTTCTTCAAGCACGCAACTGTACCGATGCGTTTGCACAACGTGAGTCGGCGGCAATACCTCGGCACACACGGCTCGTGCATGTCGGCAACGCGGGTGAAAGGCGCAACCATTAGGCAGCTTCAGCGGACTCGGCGGCTCGCCCGGCAACGGTTCGCTGGGCAGCGGGCGGTACGGATCAATCTCCGGGATCGCCTGGATCAACGCCGCCGTGTAGGGGTGACGGGGCGTGGTGAACACTGCCTCCACCGGGCCTTCCTCGACGATTTTCCCCAGGTACATCACCGCCACCCGATCACACAGGCGGCGGACGATGGCCAGGTCGTGGGCGATAAACAGGATCGCCAGGTTCATGCGCTGTTGCAGTTCCAGCAGCAGGTTGATGATCTGGCCCTGGATCGACACATCCAGGGCAGCCACGCATTCGTCGGCGATGATCAGCCGTGGCTCCACTGCCAGTGCCCGGGCGATGCCGACGCGCTGGCACTGGCCGCCGCTGAGAGAGCCGGGCTTGCGGCTGGCGAGTTCGGGGCGCAGGCCTACGAGGTCGAGTAATTCGTCGACCCGGCGTGGGATGTTTTCTGGCGCCACCTTGCGCTGCACCCGCAGGACTTCGGCAATGGTTTCGCCGATGGTCAGCCGCGGGTTCAGGGCCGCGTAGGGATCCTGGAAGATCATCGCCGTCTCGTGCCGCAAACGGGCGATATCGACCGGCCCGGCGTGGGCCATGTCGATGCCGTCAAACACCACCTGCCCGGCGCTGATGGGGTTGAGGTGCAGGATCGTCCTCCCCAATGTGCTTTTGCCGCTGCCGGACTCGCCCACCAAACCCAGTGTTTCACCGGCGGCCAGGGTCAACGACACCCCGTTGACCGCCCTCACCCACTGTTTATTCAGGCCGAACAGGCCGCTGCCGGCGGCGGCGAAACGCACCTCAAGGTCATTCACCTGCAACAGCGTCATGGGCGAACTCCCAGGGGATAGTGACAGGCCACCCGCGCGCCTTCCGGCAGCAGCTCGGTGCACAAGCTGCCGACTTGCGGGCAGCGCGGGTTGAACCGGCAGCCCTTGGGCAATGCGTCGAGCAATGGCGGTTGGCCGGCGATGGTGCGCAACAGGGCGTGGCCGCTGCTGGTGGCGGGCTGGCACTCGATCAGGCCGGCGGTGTAAGGGTGTTGCGGGTGTGCCAGCAGCTCGTATTTGCTGCCGTGTTCGCACAGGCGCCCGGCGTACATCACGGCGATGGAGTCGCAGGTTTGCGCCACCACGCCCAGGTCGTGAGTGATCATGATGATCGACAGGCCACGCTGGTCCCGCAGGTCCAGCAACAGCCGCAGAATCTGGGCTTGCACGGTCACGTCGAGGGCGGTGGTCGGTTCGTCGGCAATCAGCACCTTGGGATTGCAGCCAAGGGCCACCGCGATCATTGCCCGCTGGCGCATGCCGCCGGAAAACTCGTGGGGGTAATTGTCGATCCGCGCCTGGGGATCGGGAATGCCGACCTGGCGCAGCACTTCGATAGCCTGCAAGCGCGCCTCCTTTTTCGACGCGCCCTGGTGCAGTCGGATGCCTTCGGCGATCTGCTCGCCGATGCGCATCAACGGGTCGAGGTGGCTACTGGGGTTCTGGAAAATCATCCCAAGTTGCCCACCGCGTACCGCGCGCATGCCGGCGTCATCCAGCTGCAGAAGGTCCTGGCCCGCCAGGCGCACCGAACCGCCCTGCACCCGCAGGCTCGGGGACGGCAGCAAGCGCATCAGCCCGCGACAGGCCATGGTCTTGCCCGAACCGCTTTCGCCCACCAGGCCGAGGATCTCACCTTCGGCCAGGTCGAACGACACCCGGTCCACCAACGTTACGTCGCGCCCGGTGCTATTGGCGATGACGCTCAGGTCCTGCACCTGCAACAGGCTCATGAGCGATCCCCCAGCACTTGCGCCACACCATCGGCCAGCAGGCTGAAGCCCATGGCCAGGGTCACGATGGCCAGGCCCGGGAAGGTGCAAATCCACCAGGCGGTGGTGATGAACGCCTGGCCTTCGGCAACCATGGTGCCCCACTCGGCGGTCGGCGGTTGTACGCCCAGGCCGAGGTAGCTGACCGCTGCGCCATTGAGCAGCACCAGCACTGCGTCAGACATCGAGAACACAATCGAGCCGAACATCGCGTTGGGCAACAAATGCCGGAATAGAATGCGCCCATGGCCAAAGCCCAGGCTTTTGGCGGCCAGGGCGAAGTCGCTTTCCTTGAGCACCAGGATCTGCGAGCGGATCAGCCGCGCGTAGGACACCCAGCCCACCAGCGCCATGGCGATGTAAAAGCTTTTCAAACCCGGGCCGAGAATGGCCATGATCGCCAGCATCAGCACCAGGAAAGGGAACGCGAGGATCACGTCGATCACCCGCATGCAGAAGCTGTCGAAACGCCCGCCGATGTAGCCAGACACCGCACCGACAAAGGTGCCGATCAGGAACGGAAAGATCACCCCGACCACCGCCAGTTGCAGGTCGATGCGTGCGCCCCAGATCACCCTCGAAAGGATGTCTCGCCCGTAGTTGTCCGTGCCAAATGGATGGGCCTGGCTGGGACCCAGCAAACTGATGTCGGTGTTTTGCGCAATCGGGTCAAAGGGTGCGATCCAGGGGGCGAACACGGCCAGCGCCAGCCATGTCAGCAGAATCAACAGGCCCCAGGCCGCCGTCAGCCGGCCATTGCGAAAACCAAAGCGCAGGCGCAGGCGCCATGGGGCGATCAATGGGCGGCTGCTCATTGCATCTTCACTCGCGGGTCCAGCGTGACCGTCACCACATCGGCAACAAAGTTGACCAGCACGGTGGCACAGGCCAGCACCATCGCCACGCCCTGCACCACCATGTAGTCGCGGGTGAAGATGCCGCGCACCAGCAATTGGCCGATGCCGGGAATCGCAAACAGGCTTTCGATCACCACCGTGCCGCTGATCAGCCAGCCAATGTTCACCGCCAGCAGGTTCACCGCCGGCACCAGGGAATTGGGCAGCACATGACGACGAAACACCGCCGCCTCCGACAACCCGCGCGCCCGGGCGGCGGTAACGTGGTCAGCCTGCAACTCCATCAACATGCTCGCCCGCAGGTTGCGCACCAGCACCGCCGACAGCGCCAGGGCGATCGTCAGGCACGGCAGAACCATGTGGTGCGCCTTGTCCAGCCAGGTGCGCCCATACCCGGAGACCGGGAACAGGCCCCATTGCACGCTGAGCAACAGGATCAGCATCAACCCCAGCCAGAACGCCGGCATGCCCAGGCCCACCGTAGTGAACAGCCGGATCAGGTTATCCGCCCAGCCACCTTTATTACGCGCGGCCACGGTGGCCAGCGGCACGGCGATCAACAGCGCCAGCAGCACACTGCCGAGCACCAGGAACAGGGTCGGCTCGATGCGGGTGACGATCAGTTTCAGCGCGTCGACCTTGTACAGCAGTGACTGGCCGAGGTCGCCCTTGAGCAGGTTTTTCAGGAAGTAGAAATATTGCAGCCACAGCGGCTGGTCGAGGCCGTACTGGGCGCGGATCTTCAGCAAGGCGTCCGGGGTGCTGCGCGAACCCAGCAGGGCCCGCGCCGGGTCGCCGGGAATCGAGCGCACCAGCACAAAGGTGATCAGGCTGATGCCAAACAGCACCGGCAGCAATTGCAGCGGCCGGGACAGCACAAAACGGTAACGCGCCAGGTTCATCCGTCAGCCTCGATGACGAGCGAGGAAGTCCAGCAGCACCGGGAAGTATGCCTGGGGCTCTTCGTAAAACGGCATATGGCTGCTGTTGGGGAACACGTGCAGCTCGGCGTGCCGGGCCGCGCTTTTCATGCGCATGGCGCAGGCCGGGGTCAGTTCGTCGTGCTGGCCGGTGGTGATCAGTATCGGCATCTTGAACTCGGCCATCTCGGGGATGCGGTTCCAGTCCTTGAGGTTGCCGATGTAGAGAAATTCGTTGGGACCCTGCATGGTTTCGTAGGGGCCCATGTTCCAGTCGCCGAGGGAACGCTGGACCGGCGCCGGCCATTCGTCCAGGCGGCAGACGTGGCGGTAGTTGAGCAAGGTGATGGCGGCCTGGTACTGCGGGTGATCGAGGGTGCCCATGGCTTCATGGCGTTGCATCATCGCCACGGTTTCGCTGCCCAGGGCGCCGCGCAGGCGTTCCAGCTCGAGGGACAGGTGCGGAATGTCGCCGACGGTGTTTTCCAGGATCAGGCTTTTCAGCGCATCGGGGTAGTGAATGGCGTACTCGATGCCCAACCATCCGCCCCAGGAATGCCCCAGCAAGTGCACGCGGCCAAGGCCAAGGGCCTGGCGCACGGTTTCGACTTCTTCGACATAACGGCTGATTTCCCACAGCGAAACATCGGTCGGTCTGGCTGAAGCGCCCGTGCCAAGCTGGTCGAATGCAACCACTCGCAGGCCGTTGTCCTTGAGCCAGCCATGGGCGTCGCGCAAGTAGTCGCAAGGCAGCCCGGGGCCGCCATTGAGGCACAGCAACACCTCATCGCCTTCGCCAAAGCTATAGGCCACGAGGTTGTGGCCATCGACCTGCACGTTGTACCGCTGGTCGGGGGCAATTTCACGCCACATGCATACATTCCTTGTTGTGTGTCGGCCCTGTGGAGAGTGGCCGTTTAGAGGCCAACACTACCGAGGATGCCGCGTGTCCATAACCTGGTAATTCTTATAGGTTTGGTCTGGCAGTCCTTCGCCGGGGCGTGGCATTCTACTTGCAGCAAGACGAGATTCAAATGAAATCGGGAGCAGAACGGATGCTGGCCAGGCTAACTGCGTTTAATGACCGTCTCATCCCCGGCAGGAGCCTGGATGAACAGATGGACAACACCCTCGTATTGGCCCAGGACCTGGGTTTTGATGCGTTGGTCTACGACTACACCCCCGTGCCCATTGACCATAATGGTGCACTGATCACCCCTTCTGTGCTGCAACTGCGCAATACCCCGCCCGACTGGTACAACCTGTGGTGCAGTTCCGGCTTTTATCAGATCGATCCGGTGCAACACCTCGCACTGTCGACGGTTTCACCGTTTGTGTGGTCCTACGAGGCCAAGGCCGATACCGCGCTGCAAAAAATCATCGACCCCTGCCACGCCCCGGTTTCCAGCTACCTGCACGACCGCCAGATGACCTGCGGCGTCAGCGTGCCGATCCATTTGCCCCGTGGCGGCTTCGCCTCGCTGACCGGCCTGCGCACCGGCAAGGCCAGCGCCGTGTTGCAGGACGCCCGCCAGACGCTGTCGGAATTCAGCCTGATTACCCACGCCTTGCAGGAAGCGGCCTACCCGCTTTTCAGCAAGGAACTGCGCTCCTACCCGCATATCCGCCTGACCAAGCGTGAGCGCGAATGCCTGAAATGGGCCGCCGACGGCCTGACCGCCGCCGAAATCGCCACGCAATTGAGCCGCTCCCTGGCAGTGGTTACCCTGCACCTGGCGTCGGCCATGCACAAACTGGGGGCCAAGAACCGGGTGCAAGCGGTGGTAAGGGCCACTCATTACCGGCTGCTGGAAGACTGATCCGAAGGAAAAACCTAGCTGTTTTGCTAGTTACTTAAACTTTCTGTGCCGACTATCGTGTACCTGATCACTTTTTCTCAGGGCAGGGCACGAAATGGAATTCATCGAAACAATCCGCGAAGGCTATGCGGCCTTTCGCGACTACCAGACCTGGTATCGGGTAACCGGCAACCTGGACAGCGGCCTCACGCCGCTGGTCATCCTCCATGGTGGCCCGGGTTGTACCCATGATTATGTCGATGCCTACAAGGACGTAGCCGCCAGTGGCCACGCGGTCATTCACTACGACCAACTGGGCAACGGCCGCTCCACCCACCTGCCTGACAAAGACCCTTCATTCTGGACCGTCGGCTTGTTCCTCGAAGAACTGGACAACCTGCTGGACCATCTGCAGATCAGCAACAACTACGCGATCCTGGGTCAATCCTGGGGCGGCATGCTCGGCAGCGAACACGCCATCCTGCAACCCAAGGGCCTGCGTGCATTTATTCCGGCCAACTCGCCGACCTGCATGCGTACCTGGGTTGCCGAGGCCAACCGCCTGCGCAAGCTACTGCCTGAAGGCGTGCACGAGACCTTGTTCAAGCATGAACAGGCCGGCACCTACCAGGACCCTGAGTACCTGGCCGCCTCGCGGATTTTCTATGACCAGCACGTGTGCCGGGTCAATCCGTGGCCGGAAGAAGTCGCCCGCACATTCGCCCAGGTGGATTCGGACCCGACGGTGTATCACGCCATGAGCGGGCCGACGGAATTCCATGTGATTGGCAGCTTGAAAGACTGGAACGTGATCGGCCGGCTGTCGAGGGTCAATGTGCCGACCCTGGTGATTTCCGGTCGCCATGACGAGGCCACGCCGCTGGTGGTCAAGCCGTTCCTGGATGAGATCGCCGATGTGCGCTGGGCGCTGTTTGAAGACTCCAGCCACATGCCGCATGTTGAAGAGCGGCAGGCGTGCATGGGGACGGTGGTGCAGTTTTTGGATGAGGCTTGTTCGGTGCCCCACAGAACGCTCAAGACTGGCTGAGATCAAAATGTGGGAGCGGGCTTGCTCGCGAAGGCGGTGGATCAGTCAGCATATTTAGCGACTGACACACCGCCTTCGCGAGCAAGCCCGCTCCCACATTGGACTCTTTGTGGCTGTTACACCTCGCTGGTCTGCGCCCTGCCGTGCACAGCCGCTTTCTTCGGCACTTCCTCCAGCAACGGAATCTCCTTGCCCTCGGCATCAAACAGCTTGCCGCCGCTGAAGTAATCCCCGTCCCGCAACGCCGCCACGTCCTGGAAGCACAGGCTGCGTTCCGTCCCGGCAACGAATACCGACTGCTGGTCCGAGTTGCCCGTGGTGAAGTGGTTGAACGCCAGGTTCAACAGGATCGCCATGATCGCCGACGAACTGATCCCCGAATGGAAAATAGTCGCGAACCAGCTCGGGAAGTGATCGTAGAAACTCGGGGCCGCAATCGGGATCATGCCAAAACCGATGGAAGTGGCGACAATGATCAGGTTCATGTTGTTGCGGTAATCGACTTTGGACAAGGTCCGGATACCACTGGCAGCCACGGTGCCGAACAGCACGATCCCGGCACCGCCCAACACTGAAGTCGGCACTGCCGCAATCACCCGCCCCATGAACGGCAGCAGGCCGAGGATCACCAGGAATATCCCACCGGTGGCGACCACATAACGGCTCTTGACCCCGGTAACCGCCACCAGTCCGACGTTTTGTGCAAACGCGCTCTGGGTGAACGAGCCGAAGATCGGCGCAAACATGCTCGACAGCATATCCGCACGCAGGCCATTGCCGAGGCGCTTGGAGTCGACCTTGGTGTCGATGATTTCACCCACTGCCAGAATGTCCGCCGAGGTTTCCACCAGCGTCACCATCACCACGATGCACATGGAAATGATCGCCGCGAGATGGAAGGTTGGCATGCCGAAATGGAAGGGTGTGGGAAAGCCGAACATCGGGCCCTGGGTCACGCTGGAGAAGTCAGCCATGCCGAGGAACACCGCGATAACCGTGCCGATCACCATCGCCAGCAGGATCGACAGCCGCGAGATGGTCGCGCTGCCGATCTTGCTCAGCAGCAATACCAGCACCAGGGTCAGCGCCGCCAGGCCGATGTTCGGCATGCTGCCGAAATCTGCGGCGCGGCTGTTGCCGCCCATGGCCCAGCGGGCGGCGACGGGCATCAACGTCAGGCCGATGGTAGTGATCACAATCCCGGTGACTAGCGGCGGGAAGAATTTGGTGATTCGCGAGAACACCGGGGTGATCAGCAGGCCTATCAGGGAGGCGGCCATCACCGCCCCGAGAATCGCCGGGATGCCACCCGCACCGTCGCTGCCAACAATCGCCACCATAGTCGCCACCCCGGCAAAGGACACCCCCTGCACCAGCGGCAACTGGCAGCCGAAAAACGGCAGGCCCAGGGTTTGCAACAGCGTAGCCAGGCCTCCGGCAAACAGCGAGGCAGCGATCAGCAGGCCAATATCGGCCGGCGACAACCCGGCCGCCTGGCCGACGATCAACGGTACAGCCACGATGCCGCCGTACATGGTGAGCACATGCTGCAGGCCGTAAGCCATGTTGGCCGCAACGCCGAGATTCTCATCTTCTGGCCGCTGCGGTGACGCCTTCGGGATAGTCATGGTGAGGGGTTCTCTGTTTTTGTTGTGCACTCACTGTATGCAATAGAAAGATTGGATGTCCATAGAGTTGTATACAATCATTTTCACAAGAATACCCTGAACGCCGTTACAAAAATCCATTCAGCCGCCCGGCCCCGTGGCTCGAAGCGCTGCGCACAAGGACTTGAAAAAAATGCTCAACCGCAAGCTGCGCATCCACGCCCCGGCGATTTACTACTTCGACATGGTTCGCCGCTGCCACTCGATCCGCGAAGCCGCGCGCCGCCTGAACGTGGCGTCTTCGGCGGTGAACCGGCAGATCCTCAAGCTGGAAGACGAGGTGGGCGCGGCGCTGTTCGAGCGCCTGCCCGGCGGCCTGCGCCTGACGGCGGCCGGGGAAATCCTGACCCGCCACGTGAGTTTCCTGTTGCAGGACGTGGAGCGCGTGCGCGGTGAACTGGATGGCTTGAACGGTGTGCAGACCGGCCACGTGGAAATCGCCACGGTGGAAGGCGCCACTGTGGAGCTGCTGCCCGCCGCCCTCAAGCGCATGCGTGAGCGTTATCCGAAAGTGACCATTGGCGTCACGGTACAAGGTTCGCAATCGATTCCCGGTGCGGTGGTCAACGGCCAGGCTGACCTGGGGCTGGCCTTTGCTTTACCGCGCAGCAGCGAAACCATCCAGGTGTGTGTCGGCCATTTCCGCCTGGGGGCGTTGATGGCACCGGGGCATCCGTTGGCCGGTGAAACCAGCGTGAGTTACGCGCGCTGCTGTGAACACGGGGTGATCCAGGCCAAGAGCGAGCTCTCGGTTCACCACCTGATCGCACCGCTGCACAAGCGTTCGGCGGCGACGAACAAGCCACTGCTGCACAGCAACTCGATGGAGCTGGCCCGGCAACTGGCGCGCCAGCAACTGGGCATCGCGTTCCAGACGCGCATTGGCGTGGAGGTGGATTTAGCCCGCGGCGAACTGCTGCACATTCCGCTCAGCGACCAGGGCGGGATCTTCAGCGACCTGGGCTTGTACGCCCGCAAAGACCGAGACTTGCCGATGGCGGTGCAAGCCATGGCCCATCTGCTCAGTGAAGAAATCAACTTGCGCGAACATCAGGAAACGCCCTCGGCGCCACGTATTTCCTGACTCTCAGGCCAGCTTCAGTGCTGCCGTTTCGGCATCGGCCCAGGCGAGATTCTGTTCTTTGGAACCCACAACGGATGTGCCGATACTGCGCCCGGCGACCCTTGCGCGGTCGCCATGAGCCAAAACGCCAAAGGAATTAAAACAATGAAAAAGGCACTGCACGGCGCAACCGTATTACTCACCCTGTTCGGCGGCGGGGAGGCTGTCGCGCTGGAATGGATGAACAACAGCCTGGGATTTCGCTACGGGCAACAGTTCACCAATCCGAACAACCCGGATGAGTTCAGCAAGCGCATCTACAGCTTCACCCACGCCAGCGGCTACCAGTACGGCAGCAACTACCTGAACCTCGATGTGTTCCTGTCCGACAGCCGCGACCCACGCAAGGGCACCGACTACGGCGGCAGCGAAGTGTATGCGGTGTACCGGCACCAGCTGTACGCCTCACGGATATTCGATGTACCGCTCGGCACCGGGGTGATCAAGGATTACGCACTGACCTTCGGCTTTGATGCTAACCGCAACAACAACCTGGCCTCGGCGAAAAAACGCGCACTGGTGATTGGCCCGACCTTGAAGTTCAACACCGTCGGCGTGCTGGACCTGAGCCTGATGTACTACAAGGAAAGGAACCATTCCGGCATCCCTGGCGCGAAAGAACCCGATCACACCTTCGACGATACCTACATGCTCAACCTGACCTGGATGCGGCCTTTCGAGATCGGCAACCACGGGGCGAAGTTTCAGGGGTTTATCAATCACGTCGGGGAAAAGGGCGAAGACTTCCATGGCCGCGACACCGCGCCGGAAACCCTGATGCGCACCGCGCTGATGGTGGCGGTGCGTCCGGGGAAAGGCGTCAAGCCCAATCTCTACCTGGGCGTCGGGTATGAGTATTGGCATAACAAGTTCGGCGTGGACGGCGGCCGGGGCAGCCGCACATCAACGCCGACGGTGAACATGGAAGTGACGTTCTAGCGGGCGCGCACCAGGTCGGCATCGCCATCGTCGACCTTCGGTCGCGCCAGCCAGTAGCCCAACACGGCCAATGGCGCGGTCGCCAGCATCACGATCGCAGTGATCAACAGCGGCTGGTCGATCATCGACGACACGATCAGGCTCGCCAGGAAGCACAACCCCAACTGCAAGGTGTTCTGCAATGCCGCCGCCTTGCCGGAATTTTCCGCAAACGGCATCAGTGCATTCGCCACCACGATCGGGTAGCTGGCGCCATTGACCAGGGCCATCAGGCAGAACGGAATCAGCAAGGTGGCGAGCGTCGGCACGGTCAAGGTCGCGACGAGGTACAGCGCGACCATGCTGATGCAGTACGCCAGCAGCAGCCACGGCAACAAAGTCTTGCCCTGGAACCGCTGCAACGCACTGCGGCAACTGTAGCCACCGATCAGGAACGACAGCGTTGGCAATACGTAGCTCAAGCCGATGTCATTCGGGCTGTAGCCCATCCCGCCAAGGATGAACGGCGAGGCGGTAAGCCAGGCGAAGAAACTGGCCGAGCATGCGGCAAAGATCATCACGTTGCCGGTGAACACCCGCGACTTGAGCAATTGCCCATAGCCGAGTCGGGACGGTTCGCCGTCGGTTGTCAGGCGTTTCGGCAGCGGCCTGAGAAACAACGTAGGCAGCAGCAGGAGCAGCGAAACCACCAACAACACACCGAAAATCGCCTGCCAGCCCCAGTGATTCAGCATCAGCGCTCCCAGCAATGGCGCCAGGGCCGGAGACAGTGACATCAGCGGCATGATGCCGGCGAACACCCGATGGGCCTTGTCCGCCGGGTAGCGGTCGATCACCAGCGCCTGCCAGCTGACGGCGGCGGAACACACGCCAATCGCCTGGACAAAACGCAAGGCCAACAGTTGCGGTGCGGTCTCGACCCAGAACATCCCCAGGCAGCCGAGCACAAACAGTGAAAGACCCGTAAGCAGCACCGGCTTGCGTCCCAATCGGTCGGACAGCGGCCCCCACAGCAACTGCCCGACGGCAAAGCCGGCGAGGAAAATGCTCAGGCTCGCGCCCACCGCGCCGGGGGAAATCTGCAGTTGCTCGCCCATGGCGCCAAACGCCGGCAAGTACATATCCATGGCCAGATAGCCGAGCATGCTCAGCCCCGCCAGGTACCAGGTGAATCCAAAAGAATTTTTCATTGAAGCCTTGTATAACCTGCCATCAAACTATTTGCTGACTGGCGTCTATTATGAAGCTGAGCAAATCCCTGTGAAGCGATAATAATTGGACACTCTTATCAATAATTTTGAAGGCAAACTCCATGTGGTCTGAATATTCCCTGGATGTGGTGGATGCAGTGGCCCGCCACGGCAGCTTCAGCGCCGCCGCCCAGGAACTGCACCGCGTGCCGTCAGCCATCAGCTACACAGTGCGGCAACTCGAAGAATGGCTGGCGGTGCCGCTGTTCGTCCGACGGCATCGGGATGTGGAGCTGACACCCGCGGGTAAATTGTTCATCGACGAAGCCCGCGGCGTCATGAAAAAAATGCTCGGCACCCGCCGGCTGTGCCAGCAAGTGGCAAATGGCTGGAGTGGCCAGTTGAAAGTCGCGGTGGACTCCATCGTTAAACAGCAGCGCTGCCGGCAGTTGGTACTGGATTTCTATCGGCAGTTCCCGGAGGTGGAATTGCTGTTGGATTACGAGGTGTACAACGGGGTGTGGGATGCCCTGGCCGATGACCGCACCGATATCGTGATCGGCGCCACCAGCGCGGTGCCGGTGGCCAGTCAATTCACGTTTCGTGACATGGGCCTGCTGAACTGGCTGTGCGTGGTCAGCAGCCGGCATCCGCTGGCAGCGGTCGAAGGCCTGCTCAGCGATGACCAACTGCGGCCCTTCGCCTCCCTGTGCATGACCGACACCTCGCGCAACCTGCCCAAGCGCGACACCTGGACCCTGGATAACCAGCGTCGTTTGGTGGTGCCGCACTGGGCTTCGGCGATTGATTGCCTGCGGGATGGCCTGTGCGTCGGCATGGCACCGGCGCACTTGGTGCAGCCGTGGATCGAGCGCGGCGAGCTGAGCGCCCTGCAACTGTCCCGGCCCTTCCCTGCCAGCCCGTCGTGCGTGGCCTGGGCACAGAACAAACTGTCGCCGGCCATGGCCTGGTTGCTGGATTACCTGGGGGATACCGAGACCCTGAATCAGGAATGGCTGAACGGGGTGCAGGTGGGCTCCGGCTACCCCGTTTGACTGATCGTTCCCACGCTCTGCGTGGGAATGCAGCCAGTGACGCTCCGCGTCAGCCTCATCCGTGTTTAGTCCAGAAGCCGGGAAAGTGCGCGCACGATCATCTCCACTTCCTTGGCATCGATGGTCAGCGGCGGCAGCAGGCGGATGATCTTGCCCCGGGTGACGTTGATCAGCAGGCCATGCTCTTGCGCCGCACGGTGGGCCAGGTCGCGCTGAGGCGTTGCCAGTTCGATGCCGATCATCAGCCCTTGCCCGCGAATCGCCAGCACCTGGGGATGCTCGTTCAATTCCACCCGCAGGCGCGCCAGTAGCCGCTCACCCTGTTGCGCCGCGTTGTCCAGCAGGCCTTGTTCTTCGATGATCTCCAGCACCGTATAACCGACACGGCAGGCCAGCGGGTTGCCGCCGAAGGTGCTGCCGTGGCTGCCGGGGGTAAACAGTTGCGCAACAGCGGCCCGGGCCAGGCACGCGCCAATCGGCACACCGTTGCCGAGGCCTTTGGCCAGGGTCATCACGTCAGGCACGATGCCTTCATGCTGGAAGGCAAACCAGCGCCCCGTGCGGCCGATCCCGGTCTGGATCTCATCGAGCATCAACAACCAGCCTTGCCGGCTGCAGTGCTCGCGCAAGGCTTTCAGATAGCCCGGCGGCGCGACTTGCACGCCGCTTTCGCCCTGGATCGGCTCAAGCAGCACCGCAACAATGCGCGGGCCAAACTCCCGGGTCACGGCCTCCAGTGCCTTCAAGTCACCGAAGCCGACCTTGATAAAGTCCCCCGGCAGTTTTTGAAATCCCAACCGCACGGAAGGCCCGTCGCTGGCGGACAGGGTGCCCAGGGTGCGCCCGTGAAAGGCATTCTCCATCACCACCACCAGCGGCTGTTCGATGCCCGTTTTCCAGCCATGCAGCCGGGCCAGCTTCAGCGCCGTTTCGTTGGCTTCGGCACCGGAGTTGTTGAAGAACGCCTGGTCCAGCCCGGAAAGCCGGGTGAGGCGCTGGGCCAGGCGCTGCTGCCAGTCGATGCTGTAGAGGTTGGAGGTGTGCAGCAGCAAACCGGCCTGCTCACTGATGGCCGCTACCAGCCGCGGGTGGGAATGACCGACGTTGGTCACCGCCACACCTGCCACCGCATCCAGGTATTCACGGCCCTGCTGGTCCCACAGGCGCGTGCCAAGGCCTCGGGTAAAGCTCAGGGGCGACGGTTGATAAGTCGTCATCAGGCAGGCGGCGGTCATGGCATCAGGCTCCAGTGCATCGTAGTGATGGCACCAGTATCGTTAGCCACCCGAGCTGGATAAACTGCACAACACTGCGATCACTTTAAACCAGGGCTTGATAATGGATCTGTTCCAGGCGATGACGGTGTACGTAAAAGTGGTGGAAGCCGGCAGCATGACGGCGGCAGCGCAGGCGTGCGGCATGTCCACCACCATGGTCGGCAATCACCTGCGCGCGCTGGAACAACGCCTGGGCGTCAGCCTGCTCAAGCGCACCACGCGCAAGCAAAGCCTGACCGAGTTTGGCGGGATTTATTACCAGCGTTGCCTGGAGGTGCTGGGCCTGGTGGCCGACTCCGAGCAGATGGCCGAACAAGCCAACAGTGACGTGCCCAAGGGCCTGCTGCGGATCACCGCACCACCGGCCTTTGGCACCGAACGCCTGGCACCGGCGCTCAGCGAATTTTCCCAGCGCTACCCACAGATCAAGCTGTACGTGGTGCTGAGCAACCAGCGGATGGACATGGTCGACAGCGGGTTCGACGTGGCCATCCGCTTGGGCGACCTGGACGCGCCAAGCCTGATTGCCCGCCCCATGCAGGATTACACCATCACCCTCTGCGCCTCTGCGGAGTACCTGGCGCGCCGTGGCACACCTCAACGCCCCGACGATCTGCAGCAACATGACTGCCTGGCGTTCGCTTACCCGGCGACCGACGATTGGCGCAACGCCGACAAGTTGTGGCGGATGCGCGGTGCAGAGGGCGAAGTGGAAATTCCGGTTTCCGGCTCATTGACCATCAACAGTTCGCAGGCCTTGCGCCAGGCTGCCCTGGAAGGCATGGGCATCGTGATGCTACCTGACGCCCTGGTCGAGCCAGACCTGCGGGCCGGGAAACTGGTGGCATTACTGACGGACTACCAACTGCCCAGCCGGCCCATGCATTTGCTGTACGCCCAGGACCGCTATCGCCTGCCCAAGCTGCGGGCGTTCGTGGATTTCGTCATGGAGAAATGGGCGAGCTAGAGGCTCACCCCCAGCTCGATCAAGCGCTCACGGGTCTGCGCGGCAGACACGTGGTGAATCCCCTGCCAACCCAGCGCAGTGGCCGCCTCGATATTGCCGGCTACGTCGTCAATAAACACCACTTCACCCGGCTGGATATCCGGCAAATGGGCGCGCACCTGCGCCAGGCTGGCGTGGTAAATCGCAGGATCGGGCTTGATCAGCTTGATTTCGCCGGACACCACGATGTCGCGAAAATACTGCAGGAAGGGATAGTGGGAGCGGGCATAGGGAAAGGTCTCGGCGGACCAGTTGGTCAGGCCGAACAGCGGCATCTTCGCCTCATGCAAGGCTTCGAGGATCGCCACGCCCTCCGGCAATGCGCCACGCAGCATCTCGTGCCAGCGGTCGTAGTACGCCTGGATCATTGGTGCATGCTGCGGATGTTCGGCGATCAGCGCGCGGGTGCCCTCAGCCAGACTGCGCCCGGCGTCCTGCTCGGTGTTCCAGGCCTGGGTGCAGACGGTGTCCAGGAACCGTTGGCGCTCCCGGTCGTCGGTAATCAGCTGGCGGTAGAGATGGTGCGGGTTCCAGTCGAACAGGACACCGCCGAAATCAAAAACGACTGCACGAATCGTCATGTAGATCCTCCGTTAGCGAGGGTGTGATAACGACCGCAGTCTGGCATGACGCGCACAAAAAAGCGGCCCCTGGAGGCCGCTTCTTCGTTACCGCAAGCGCTTAAGCCTGAATCAGGCCCTTGATCTTCACGGTCGGATTCACGTCAGCGTCGTAGTCCACGCCGTCGATCTCGAAACCGAACAGGCGCAGGAATTCCGCCTTGTAGCCGGCAAAATCGCTGATCTCGTTGACGTTGTCATCGGAGACCTGATCCCACAGGGCCGCTACCGCGTCCTGAACCTTAGGCTCAAGTTCCGCGAGGTCGGCGCGCAGGCGGCCGTCGGCGTCGAGCTTGGGCTCTTTGCCATACAGGCTGTCCTTGAACAGGCCGTAGACCTGCTCGATGCAACCTTCGTGGGTGCCCTGCTCTTTCATCACTTTAAACAGCAACGACAGGTACAGCGGCATGATCGGGATCGCCGAGCTGGCCTGGGTAACCACAGCCTTGAGTACCGACACACGGGCGTCGCCTTTCAGCGCCGCGAGGTTTTCGCGCAGGGTCAGGACTTTCTTGTCCAGGTCCTTCTTGGCTTCGCCGATGGAGCCGTTCCAGTAGATATCCTGGGTCAGCTTCTCGCCGAGGTAGGTGAACGCAGTGGTCTTGGCGCCTTCGGCCAACACGTCGGCGTCACGCAGGGCGTCGATCCACAGCTGCCAGTCTTCGCCGCCCATGACTTTCACGGTGCCGTCGATTTCTTCCTGGGTGGCCGGTTCGAGGGTGGTGTCGACCACGACGCCCTTGTCGGTGTTGATGCCGCGCAGGGTCACAGCCTTGCCGATCGGCTTCAGGGTGGAGTTGTGCACCACGCCTTGCGGGTCGGTACGGCGTGGCGCGGCCAGGCTGTAGACCACCAGGTCGATCTTGCCGAGGTCTTTCTTGATGGTTTCGATGGTCAGGCGCTTGATCTCGTCAGAGAACGCATCGCCGTTGATGCTCTTGGCGTACAGGCCTTTTTCCAGCGCAAACTTCTCGAAGGCGGCGCTGTTGTACCAGCCGGCAGAGCTGAGCTTGCCTTCTTCGCCTTCTTTCTCAAAAAACACGCCCAGGGTGTCGGCGCCGCAGCCAAAGGCAGCGCTGATGCGCGCGGCCAGGCCGTAGCCGGTGGAAGCCCCGAGGACCAGCACCTTTTTCGGGCCGCCTTCAATGGCACCGTGTTCGGTCACGTAGTCGATCTGCTCTTTGACATTCGCTTCACAGCCAACCGGGTGAGCGGTCACACAGATAAAGCCACGAACCCGCGGTTTGATGATCATAAAATTTCTGCCTCTTCCAAGGTGCCGAAGGCCAATGGTGGCCATTACAGCGTCAATCGTACGGGTCTATGACGCCCGGAAAACCGAAGCGTCACGATAGTCGCAAATCTTCTGTTCACAAAATGCTATCCGCTACACCGCCAGCCTAGCCATCCGCCGAGGCATTTTAGGGGGACAGCGGTAAAAATCTGTGCAGTGACTTCACAAATTTCCAGCATTTAAAACGCCACGTGAGGGCGATAACACCCTATCATGACCATATTATTTCGATATGTTTCGGCTCGGGCATGATGCCCACGGGTTGACTGACTCCTTTGCCTGGCCTGCCAGTCAACCGCGGACGGTTTTGAAGCAATCGAAAACCGTCCGATGGAGCCCAGTTTCATGAGTAAGAGTGTCATCCGCAAACGCCTGGCATCCGCCGCTTGGGTCCTTGGCGTATTGCTGTTCATTTATTGCTTCCCCAAGACCACCCTGGTGTTTCTGCTGCTGGTGGTGTTCTGTGGACTGTATGACTTCCTACGCAATGGCCTGTACGACAGCGCGACCATCAAGAAGTATTTCATCGGCAACGGGCGCAATACCTGGCTGCTGGCACCGTTCAACACGCTGTTCGATTTGTTGAGCCAGCGTAATCGCCACGTTTATAAAATGAACGACTTGCCGCCGGCCTGGCGCGAAGACCTGCAAAAGGTGATCGACGACGCCATGGCCAACAAAGACGAGATCATCCAGTACCTGGATGAGCGCATGGCCGAGAAAAAACGCGGCATGCTGTTTTTCCAATGGTACGGCCGCCCGATCGAGACCACCCTGGATATCCCGCAACTGCGGGAAAAACTGCCCTACGTGAAAACCATCGGCGTGTCGGTATTCAACGAAAACCGTTCCACCTCGTTTCACTTCGGCCCGCTGCGCATGATGTTCCGCGTGCTCTACAACATGGCACCGGCGCCCCATCACGATGGCGTCTACATCCAGGTCGGCAAGCACAAACACTACTGGCACGATGATCCGCTGTTTATCTTCGATGACACGCTGATGCATGCCTCCTTCAACAAGAACGACGCCAAGCGCTACTGCCTGTTCATCGACATCGTGCGGCCAACCCTGGTGCCGTCGGTGCTCAACGGCCTGATCGCGGCCTTTGCCGGAGCAGTCTTTACCCTGCGTCGGTTTTTCTACAAAAACTGGAAGCTGATTCAGTAACTTCTGCGGCATGATGGTGCGCGACGGTGTTTGCGCTCGGCTCCAGTGCCGGGGAAAATGCCAGTCCAATGCGACCGAAAACGGCGCGCACTATCCTCAAGCCACTGGCCATGCCTGGTCCGGTGGCTGTGCTTTCAGGGAATCAGAATGCCCCAAAGACAAGTCATCAATGCCTCCGTAAGCCCTAAAGGCAGCCTTGAAACGCTGTCGCAACGTGAAGTCCAGCAACTGAGCGAAGCCGGTACCGGCAGCATCTACACCCTCTTCCGTCAATGCGCCCTGGCCATCCTCAACACCGGCGCGCACATCGACAACGCCAAGACCATCCTCGACGCCTATAAAGATTTCGAAGTGCGCATCCACCAGCAGGACCGTGGCGTGCGCCTGGAACTGTTGAATGCACCGGCTGACGCGTTCGTCGATGGTGAAATGATCGCCAGTACCCGGGAGATGCTGTTCAGCGCCCTGCGTGACATCGTCTACACCGAAAACGAACTGGACAGCCAGCGCATCGACCTGAGCAGCTCCCAGGGCATCACCGACTACGTGTTCCACCTGCTGCGCAACGCCCGTACCCTGCGCCCGGGCGTCGAGCCGAAGATCGTGGTGTGCTGGGGCGGGCACTCGATCAATACCGAAGAATACAAATACACCAAGAAAGTCGGCCACGAACTCGGCCTGCGCAGCCTCGACGTGTGCACCGGCTGCGGCCCCGGCGTGATGAAAGGCCCGATGAAGGGCGCGACCATTTCCCACGCCAAGCAACGCATTACCGGCGGGCGCTACCTGGGCCTGACCGAACCGGGGATCATCGCCGCCGAGGCGCCGAACCCGATCGTCAATGAGCTGGTGATTTTGCCGGACATCGAAAAGCGCCTGGAAGCCTTCGTGCGCGTCGGCCACGGCATCATCATCTTCCCGGGCGGCGCCGGCACCGCCGAAGAGTTCCTGTACCTGCTGGGCATCCTGATGCACCCGGACAACCGCGACGTGCCGTTCCCGGTGATCCTCACCGGGCCGAAACACGCCGCGCCGTACCTGCAACAGTTGCACGCGTTCGTCGGCGCGACCCTGGGCGAAGCGGCCCAGGCTCATTACCAGATCATCATTGACGACCCGGCTGAGGTGGCCCGGCAGATGACCGTCGGCTTGAAAGCGGTCAAACAGTTCCGCCGCGAGCGCAACGACGCGTTCCACTTCAACTGGCTGCTGAAGATCGACGAGGGCTTCCAGCGCCCGTTCGACCCGACCCACGCCAACATGGCCAGCCTGCAACTGAGCCACGCGCTGCCGCCCCATGAACTGGCGGCCAACCTGCGCCGGGCGTTCTCGGGGATTGTGGCGGGCAACGTCAAGGACAAGGGCATCCGCCTGATCGAGCAGAACGGGCCGTATGAGATTCATGGCGACCCGGCGATCATGAAACCGCTGGATGAGTTGCTGAAGGCGTTCGTAGAGCAGCACCGGATGAAACTGCCAGGCGGCGCCGCCTACGTGCCGTGCTACCGCGTGGTGCAGTGAGTCAGCGCTGAACCGCTACGCACTTGATCTCCAGCAGCAAGCCTGGGTTGGCCAGTTCTGATACGCCAATGACCGTCCAGGCGCACAACCCGCGAGGGAACAGGCGGTTTTTCACTTCACGGAAAACCGCCATGTGCTCGCTCATGTTCACGTGGTAGGTGGTCATGTCGACCACGTCTTCAAACGTACAGCCCCCCTCCTCCAATACCAGGCGCAGGCTCTCCCAGGCGGCGACGAACTGTGCCTCGGGATCGGTGATGACTTCCAGGTGTTCCGTGCGGCCGACCTGCCCTGCGCAGTACAGGGTCTTGCCGACTTTTACGGCCGGGACGTAGCCGGCGCGCTCGACGATGGGGTGCATGGAAGTGGGGATGATGAGGTGGCGGTCGGTCATATGTTGTATCTCTTAAGGCTGGTTTCAGGCGTGTCGACGGGAAACGTTCGGACTATCGTTTTACCTGTTCCGACCCACCCACGCCAGATGAGTAACCTATGGACCAATGGATCTTGCCCTCCACTATTCCTTACCCTAAGGTAAGGAGTATCACGAGAGAGGCTTTCAACATGGCTACCGCCACACTCACTTCAAAAGGCCAAATAACCATTCCCGTTCAAGTCAGGGCCGCACTTGGGCTGAACACTGGCGACCGGGTCGAATTCGTCGAAATGGAAGAGGGCAAGTTTGCGATCATCGCGGCCAGCAAGACTGTGTTGGACCTCAAAGGGCTGATCCGCAAACCCGCCAATCCCGTCAGCATCGAAGAAATGAACCTGGCCATCGCTGAACAGGGAGCCAAAGCACGATGATTGGACTGGATACCAATGTGCTGGTGCGTTACGTCACCCAGGATGATCCCGTCCAATCGCCAAAGGCATCCAGACTGATCGAGTCGCTCACCACTGCCTCGCCGGGTTTTGTCAGCCTGGTTTCAGTGGTGGAATTGGTGTGGGTCCTGCAGTCCAGTTACCAGTCAGCCAAGAGTGAAGTGGTTGCGGTCCTGGAGACGCTGCTGCGTACCCGCGAACTGACCGTAGAGCACGCCGACGTTATCTGGCAGGCACTCCGGCGATTTACAAGCACCAGGGCCGATTTCGCCGACTGCCTGATTGAACGCTGCGCCCACGCAGCAGGCTGTGAATATACGGCGACATTTGATGTCAGCGCGGCCAAGGCTACAGGTATGCGGCGGCTGACCTGAGGCGTCGCGTTGCAGAAGCGTCAAGGCTTTGGTAGAAAATGCCCTGACTTTATCCAGAGACTAGACCAACGTGCGCACGCTTTTTCTCGCCGGCCTGGCATTAACGTCCCCATTGACCCTCGCCGAAGCCATCGCCTGGCCCGACCTGCCCGACACCTGCTTTGTCAGCGGTCGCTCCGCTACCAGTCAGGATGTGGACACCGGTTGTGCGGCGTTTCTGATCAATGTGAAGGGCAAGGCGGCAGGCACGCCGATCAAGCTGGATATCCCGCAGTACGCCATGCATGTCGACGAAGGCACCGGCAAGGAAACACCGGTAATCCTCATCCAGGCGGAAGAGAATGGCGATGTTAAAGCGGTAGGTTACAAGGAGCTTGGCACCGGCCAGTTGGGCGCGGCGCTGCTCAGGGAAGTTCGGCTTCTGGGTACGAAGAAGCCGATTTAAGCCATCGGAAAACGGTCAGCGAACCCAACCGCCGCCCTGCCAGTGATAGCCGTCGTTACGCTGCTCCCAATGCGGGTGAACATAACGATAACCTGGCCGTACCGGCTCCCAGTGGCCGTGAACCGCCACATAGCGCCCGCCTTCCCAACGCCAGTAGCCACGCGACCACAGGTAACCTGGCCGCCCTTCGGGCTCGACCTCGATGACCTGCACCGGCGGCGGTTGCGGCGCGACGACTTCTACATATTCACGCTGCACCGGTCGTCGATCATGCACGACCCGCTCCTCTACACACCCGGAAGCCGCGACGACCAAAGCCGCCAATGCCGCATAACGTAACAACATACAGAATCCTCGGGCGTGACCGCCCAGCGTTTATACCGGTAAAAAAAGTGCCCCCTTGTTCCAGCCGCGCTCCTGCTTGGCTATAAGACTTTTTAACAGGTGCCAACTGTCAGCTTGCTGAACCCACGGGCAGACAGCAGGTAAAGAAAAACTGACCTTTTCAAGAGGCACAGACTGCGACCGGCTGTTTCAGTCGCACCAGAATCAGCCCGGCCACCACCACGGCGATCCCTGCATACGTCGACGCATGAATCTCATCGCCAAACATCAGCGCCGCCCACACCAGTGTCACGGGAGGCTCCAGGTACACCAATGTCGCCACATGGGTGGCCGTCATCACGCGCAACAACATCCACAGGCTCAGGTAAGCCACGAAGGTAGAGAACACCGTCAGCCAAACGATGGAGATCAATACGTCGGGGGTCCGCGGAATGTTCAGCGTATCGGTGTACAGCACCGCTGCAGCAAAGCCGATCAAGGTCAGCAACGACTGGATAAACAATGCCAGGCTCAGGTCGCCGGAGTCAGTGTGGGCCGCCCGCCGTTCGTACAGCGTGGCCACGGTCAGACCGAGTGCCGACACCAGGGGCAATGCATACATGACCCACCCGACTTCGGCCCCGCTGTTGCGGTATTGCCCGAAGATGACGATCGACACGCCGGCAAAACCGATCATCAACCCCAGCCACTGCCAGCCGCCGCTGCGTTCGGCGTGGCTACCCGATGACAGCGCCGCCGTCATCAATGGCTGCAGGGCCGCGATGATCGCCGCAATCCCCGGCGGCAAACCGTTCTGGATCGCCACGTAGACACAGGTCAAATAGAGAAACTGCGAGAGGAAACCCACCACCGCGTGATGGCGGATCTGTGCCCAGGAAACCTTCAGCAGCCGCACGTTCAAAAACAGCGCCAGGCACAACGACACCAGCAAGAAACGCCAGAACAGCACGTTGAACACGCCATCACTCCGGGTCGCCAGTTTCGCGCCGATAAACCCCGAACTCCACGACAGCACGAACACCGCCTGTAACAGCAACCGCCCCACGGTTGATCGCTTCATTGAGCCTCCGGTTCGCTTGATTGACCAAAAGGCTAAGTGCCGCGCATGATTCTGTATATTTGAATAATCTGTACCACTAATCCTTAAAAGTGGAATCATGAGCAAACAACTGAATATTGACCTGTTGCGCACTTTCCACGCGGTGGCGCGCTTCCAGCGATTCAACGAAGCGGCCAATCATGTGCACCGCAGTGCCTCGACGGTGACCACGCAGATCCAGAAGCTCGAATACCAGGTCGGCCAACGCCTGTTCAGCCGCAGCAACCAGGGGGTTGAACTGACGATGTACGGCAAGAAACTCCTGGGCGAAACCACCGAATTCCTCAAGAGCCACGACCGCTTGCTGGCCTCCCTCACGCCGCAACGCATGCAGGGCAAGATTCGCCTGGGTTTGCCTGATTCTTACGCGCCAGACTTCATGCAGGAGTTCCTGCCCCGCCTGGTCGCCGACAACCCACTGCTGGAACTGGAGGTAGAGGCGCGCTCCAGTGGCGAACTGCTCACGCTGTTCGCCAGCAGGCAGTTGGACCTGGCCCTGATTGTCAGCGCCCAGCCGTTGGAACAAGGCGAGCGCCTGGGAGAAATCCAGCCGCTGTGGGTGGCCGCCGAACACTTCAGCTGCCCACCGCAGGCGCCACTGCCGATTGCCGTGCAACTGACAGGTTGCCCTTATCGCGCTGCAGCGATTCGAGCGCTGAAGGAGCACGGCACTTACTATCGGGTGCTGCTGGAAAGCGCGAGTTCGCCCGCTGTTGAAGCGTGTATCCGCAGTGGCATGGCGGTGGGGTTGGTGGAAGAAAGCCGCATGGGTAAGGGATTGACGCGCCAGATTGCTGGAGCTGAACTGCCGCCGCTGCCGCTGCATCACCTGTACCTGCTTGGCGACAGCAGCAACCTGTTGGCACTGCATCTGTATGAGCAGGTCAAGGCCGGCTTCAGCGTCTAGGGTGGTCCGAAACGCAACAGCACCGCATCGACAAATCGCCGCAGCTTGGCGGTGCGCTGGCGATTCGCGGTGTAGAGCAAATGCATCTGCCGACTTGGCGCCTCATAGTCCGGCAGCACTCGCACCAACTCACCGCTCTTGAGGGCCGAGCGCAAGAAATCCTCAGGCCCCAGCACAATCCCGAAACCATCCCGCGCGGCCGACATCAAGGCCCGGCTTTCATTCACGTGCAGGCGGCTGGCGACCTGGGCCTTGTGCAGGACGGCGCCTTGGTAGAACGACCATTCGCGATCAGCCGGACGTGACCAGTAGGCGTATCCCAGGCACTCGTGGTGTTCAAGGTCAGCGGGCGTCAGCGGCGTGCCGCGCTCGGCCAGGTATTTGGGTGCCGCACAGACCACCAGGCGGTAGGGCTGCAGCGGCCGGGCGGTGAGGCTGCTGTTCGCCAGCGGGCCGATACGGAACGCCACTTCGTAGCCCTCCTCCACCAGGTCGACAAACCGGTCGGTCAGGTGCAGGTCGATTTCCACCTCGGGGTTGTCGCGTAAAAATTCGGTCACCAGTGGCATCAGGCTGTAGGAGCCAAAAGTCACTGGGGCGCTGATCTTGAGCTTGCCCCGTGGTGTGTCATTCATGATCTGGGCGAGGGAGTCTGCGGCCTCTGCCTCTGTCAGGATATGTTTGCAGCGCTCGTAGTACGCGCTTCCCAACTCCGTCAGGCTTTGCCGGCGTGTGGTGCGGTTGAGCAGGCGTGCGCCCAGCCGCCGCTCCAGCGCCGCCACATGCTTGGCTACCATCTGCGGCGACATTCCCAGGCGTTCGGCAGCACGGGCGTAGGACCCCAGTTCGGCAGCCATCACAAAGGCACTCATGCTTGAAAGGCGGTCCATCATTCACCACTCCCAGTAACAACACCAAGACCAGAACGGCCATTTATCCTCATCCAGTAGCCAATCATCATAACGTCTCTCTCAACTCAGGAGCACCGACATGAAAATTGGCATTATCGGAGCAGGCTTTATCGGACGCGCCGTTGCGCAGTTGGCGTTGGCGGCCGGCCATGAAGTGATGTTGAGCAACTCCCGCGGCCCGCAGTCGATGAGCAGCGTGCTGAGTGGCATTCGTGGGGTTCAAGTGGGTACTGCGCAAGACGCCGCGCAATTTGGCGAACTGGTCCTGCTGGCGATTCCGTTCGAACATTACCGCAGCGTGCCGGCGCAGTGGCTGGAAGGCAAAACCGTGATGGATGCCAACAACTACTACCCGAACCGCGACGGCCATATTCCCGTGCTCGACCGCTTTGAAACCACCACCAGCCGGTTGGTGGCCGAGCACCTGTCGCAATCAAATGTGGTGAAAGTGTTCAACGCTATCCTGGCGCCGGACCTGACCCAGGATGCTCGCAGCCGCGGCGCACCCGACCGGCGCGCGCTCCCGGTCGCGGCGGATGACCCGGCAGCCAAGGCGCAAGTCATCGCCCTGCTGGACGAGATCGGCTTCGACGCAGTAGATGCCGGTGGGCTGGATGAGAGCTGGCGGTTTGAACGCGCCAAGCCGGCGTACTGCATACCTCTGGATAAAGAGGGACTGAAGGCAGCGTTGGCAGCTGCAGAGCGGCAGGTCGAAGTACCCGCTCATTGGTGACACCTGCAAAAAAGCCCGCTGACCGTCACCGGTTCAGCGGGCTTTTTACGTTGCGCAGGCCCTGAATCAGGACCTCACCAACGTCTTACAGCGCGAGGTCAGAAGCTGGCTTGCTCGGCTCAGCCGCAGGCTTTGCAGCCTCGGTGGCTTTCGGAGCAGTCAGCTGCGGAATCGCAGGTGGAGGCGTCAGCTGCAGAATGTTGGCGGTGTAGGCCCATTCTTTAGCCACAGCTTCAGGGCTGTCGTTCAGCTTGGTGCCGTAGCTAGGCACGATCTGGTGCAGCTTTTCCTGCCAGGCCGGGGAAGCAACCTGTTCCTTGAACACTTTCTGCAGCACGGTCAGCATGATCGGAGCCGCGGTGGACGCGCCTGGCGATGCACCCAACAGGCCGGCGATGGTGTTGTCGGCGGAGCTGACCACTTCGGTACCGAGTTTCAGGACGCCGCCCTGCTCTTCGTCACGCTTGATGATCTGCACACGCTGACCGGCTTGCCACAGGCGCCAGTCTTCTTTCTTGGCGTTCGGGAAGTACTCTTGCAGCGCCTTGAAGCGGTCGTCATCCGACAGCATCAGTTGGCCGGCGAGGTACTCGACCAGTGGGTATTCGCGGATACCGACTTTGGTCATTGGCCAGATGTTGTGGGTGGTGGTGCTGGTCAGCAGGTCCAGGTACGAGCCTTCTTTCAGGAACTTGGTCGAGAAGGTAGCGAATGGGCCAAACAGAATCACGCGCTTGCCATCCAGCACGCGGGTGTCCAGGTGCGGAACCGACATCGGCGGTGCGCCAACGGAAGCTTTACCGTAGGCCTTGGCCAGGTGCTGCTCGGCAATCGTTGGGTTATCGGTTACCAGGAACGAGCCGCCAACAGGGAAGCCCGCGTATTCCTTGGCTTCAGGAATGCCCGACTTCTGCAGCAGGTGCAGTGCACCGCCGCCCGCGCCGATGAACACGAACTTGGCGTCGGTTTCAGTCTTGGTGCCGTCTTTCAGGTTCTTGTAGCTGACACGCCAGGTGCCATCGGCGTTCTTGGTGATGTCCTGCACTTCGCTCGACAGTTTCAGGTCGAACTTCGGCGTAGTTTGCAGGTGAGCGACGAACTGGCGCGTGATCTCGCCGAAGTTCACGTCCGTACCGATCGGGGTCCAGGTGGCCGCGATTTTCTGGTTCGGGTCACGCCCTTCCATCATCAGCGGAACCCATTTGGCGATTTGCGCCGGGTCCTCGGAGTACTGCATGCCGGCGAACAGCGGGCTCGCCTGCAGCGCTTCGTAACGCTTCTTCAGGAACTTGATGTTGTCATCCCCCCACACGAAGCTCATGTGCGGAGTGGAGTTGATGAACGAACGCGGGTTCTTCAGGACGCCCTGCTGAACCTGCCAGGACCAGAACTGACGGGAGATCTGGAACGCTTCGTTGATCTCGACCGCTTTCGGGATCTCAACGTTGCCGTTCTTGTCTTCCGGGGTGTAGTTCAGCTCAGCCAAAGCCGAGTGACCGGTACCGGCGTTGTTCCAGCCGTTGGAGCTTTCTTCGGCCACGCCATCGAGGCGCTCGACCATCTCCATCGACCAGTCCGGTTGCAGCTCATTGAGCCACACACCCAGGGTTGCACTCATGATGCCGCCGCCGATCAGCAGCACATCGACTTTCTTTGCCTCTTCCGCGTGAACGGAAGTGATCCCCATCGACAAAGCCAGCCCCAGCAGGGCAGTGTTTACTTTTTTAAACATCAGTAGCACCTATGATAAAACGCCATCCGCCCCACTGCCCCTGATCATGGGCAACCCTCAATCACGCTGCGCCAGGCAACGCACCGCGGGGTGTGCACATTCATTCGGGGACCGCAGGGTGGGCACACAAGGCCGACGTATCGACCTCACTTTTATGTCCCTTCTGCGCTGACTTCTTATCATTATTGGCTTCAGCTACCTGGGCGCCAGCTAACCACCGGGACGTATACGGGTGTACGTACTCGATAGAGGCTAGACCAAGATGGCGCGCAGAATATCACGCTCGGCGCCTTATATGGACTCAGCGGTCGGGCGGCCATCAGTTCGCCAGTTTTTAAGATTCGTCTCATGTGCCTCTAAAACACAGCATTGCACTATGGATTGGCTTACCTGACGGGTAGGCAGACAACCTTCCTTCTCTTAAAAGAGGCACTGCAATGCTGAACAAACTGAGCCAACTCACCCTCGCCTGCGGCGCTTGCTGGTTGCTGGCCGGCACCGCTCAGGCGGCGGACGGGCAGATCGAATTCACCGGTTCCGTCACCGATAACGCCTGCACCATCACCACCGGCGACGTGAACAAGTCGGTGACTCTGGACCCGGTGCGCATCGCTGACTTCGCGCCCACCGTGGGTTCGGTGCTCACCGATAAAGCCAAGCCGTTTTCCATCAGCCTGGACAACTGCAGCACCGCGACCCGTAAAAACGTCGCGATCACCTTCAGCGGCCAGCAAGACGCCAGCGACCCGACATTACTGGGCCTGACCGGTGAAAACCAGGTGCGCGGCATCGCGATCCAGATCACCGACTCCCGTAACGGCAACAAACTGCCACTGAACACGCCGACCGCCGATTACGACCTGCGTGCACAGTCCAATACCTTCGACTTTACCGCTGCCTACGTGCGCACCGTCGCCGACACCACCACCGGTGAAGGCGACGACGCGGTGACCACCTCCGGCATCAGCACCGGTCAGGTGCACGCGCTGGCCAGCTTCGACGTTACCTACAAGTAATTGCTCGTCAACACCGTGGGCCAGGCGTTCGCGCGCCGGCCCGCGGGCTTCCGGAGGTCCCCCTGTCATGCGTTTGAAAGTCTATCTTCTGCTCGCCCTGCTGCCGCTCTGGCACAGCGCCGCCAACGCCGCCGTCACCGTCGGCGCCACGCGACTGATCTACGACGGCGCTTCCAACGAAGCCAACCTGAGCGTCAGCAACCGCGACGACACCTCGCCTTACCTCGTGCAGTCCTGGGTCAGCCACTTCGGCAGTGGCAACGAGGAAAGCGTCGATAACTTTATCGTCACGCCGCCGCTGTTCCGGCTGGATGCCGACAAGGAAAACATCCTGCGCATCATTTTTACCGGTGGCCCAGAAGTGCCCCAGGACCGCGAAAGCCTGTTCCTGATGAACGTCAAGGCAATCCCGGCCATGAGCGACGATCAAAAAGGCAAGAACGTGCTGCAGATCGCGCTCAAGACCACGATCAAACTGTTCTACCGCCCGGCCGGCCTCAAAGGTTCGCTCAAGGACGCGGTGGCGCAAGTGAACTGGAAGGCCCAAGCGGGTGCATTGGCCGTCAATAACGCCTCCAAGCTGCACGTGGTGGTCAGCGAACTGAAGCTCAACGGCCTGCCGATCACCCAGGCGCCGGATGTGCTGCGCCCAGGCGAAGCGCGTGAGCTGCCGATCCAGGCAAAGGCCGGCGATGAAGTGCAACTGAGCTACATCGATGACTACGGCAGCATCGTGACCGCCCCCGTCATCCGCATTCACTGATACCCACGCGACAACCCCGGAACGCCTTTTCAGGAACGACCATGCTCCGTTCATTCCCATTCATGCGCCGTCGGGCCGTGAAGGCTTTCGGCTGCCCGCTCGTGGCCGCCGCCGCCTTGCACCTGGCCCCCGCACACGCCGGCTACGAGTTCGATGCGTCGTTTCTCGAAATCGGCGGCGGGCAGAGTTCGGCCGCTGTGAAACAACAGGTCAGCGCCATGAGCGACGGCCAGTTGCCGGGGATTTACCGGGTGGATATCCAGCTCAACCAGCGCTCGATCGAACAGCGTGATGTGCGTTTCATCCGCGCCACCGGCACCCAGGAACGCTCGAGCACCGGCCTGTTCCCCTGCCTGGATGTCGAGTTCTTCCGCGCCCAGGGCGTGGCCGACACGGCCCTGCAAAACCGCACCGACGCCGACCCCACCTGCATTGCGTTCGATCAGGGCCTGGCCGGCGTGAGCTACGACTACGACTTCAACCGCCAGATCCTGTCGATTGAAATCCCACAGGCCTACCTGGGCAGCATCCCTTTTGAAGTGCGCCGTCGGCAATGGAGTAACGGCGAACAGGTGGCCTTCACCAACTACAGCTTCACCGGCAGCACCGTGGAGTCCGATACCGGCCGCCGCCAGGACCAGTTCGGCAGCCTGAGGAGCGGCGTGAATGCCGGGGCCTGGCGCCTGCGCAATTTTTCGACCTGGCAAAAAGGCAGCACCACGCCCGGGCGCTGGGAGTCGCTGGAAACCTACGCCCAGCGCGACATGGGCAATATGATGGCGATCGCCACCCTGGGCGATTCCACCACCGAAGGCGACCTGTTTGACGCGATCCCCTATCGCGGGCTGGGCATCGCCTCTGATCTGGACATGCTGCCCGACCAGGCCCGCGAATTCGCCCCTGTGATTCGCGGCATTGCCAATGGCCGCTCGCGGGTGATCATCCGCCAGCGCGGCTATGTGATCCATGAGCAATGGGTGCCGTCGGGGCCGTTCGCCTTGACCGACCTGTACCCCACCGCCAGCAATGGCGACATCGAAGTCACCGTGGAAGGCCCGGACGGCCAGCGCCAGGTCTACACCCAGTCGTTCTCGTCGGTGCCCTACATGCTGCGCGAAGGCCAGCAAAGCTATTCGGTATTCGCCGGCCAATACCGCCCGGCGCAATCGTCCTTTGTGCAGCAAACCCCAACATTTATCCAGGCCTCCCTACGACGCGGTTTGAGCGGCAGCACCACGCTGTTTGGCGGCAGCCTGCTGAGTAATCAATACAACGCCGGCCTGCTGGGTTTTGCCCACGACTTTGCCGGCTTTGGCGCGATCTCGGTGGACGTGACCCACGCCCGCAGCGACGCCGTGGGCCGGGAGAAAACCACGTCCAGCGGCCAGTCGTTTCGCTTTCGCTATTCCAAGTCCCTGGCGGCCACCGACACCAACTTCAGCCTGATCGGCTACCGCTACTCCACCGGCGGCTACTACTCGTTCAACGAAGCGCTGAACAGCCGCAGCACCGAGCAAACCCTGGACACGTACCGCAGCGGCCACATGAAAAGCAACTTCACCGCCAACGTGTCGCAGCAATTGGGCGGCTACGGCGGGGTCTATGCCAACGTGTCGAAAACCGCCTACTGGGACAAGAGCAAGGCCGACACCTCGATCCAATTGGGATACAGCGCGAGCGTCGGGGACATTTCCTACTCCCTTGGGCTGGGCCTGAACAAAGGCGCCAACAGCGACGACCGCAGCCTGTCCCTGAGCATCAGCATGCCCCTGGGCGGCACGCGCAGCCAGCGCGTTACGGCCAACATGAACCAGAGCGCGCGGGGCTCGGCATCACGCACCGCGACCCTGAGCGGCAACGCGTTCGAGGACGATACGCTGGCCTACAGCGCGGGTGTGTCGCAGCAAGTCAGCGGCGCGCAACGCCAGACCGGCGGCACCTTCGCCGCGCAATACGACGCGCCCAACGCGATTGTGCGCGGTGCCTATAACGAGACCACCGGCAGCCGCCAACTGGACATGGGCGTCGAAGGTTCGGTGGTGGCGTATGGCAGCAACCTTATGTTCAGCCAGCCATTGGGCGAAACCAATGTGATCGTCGCCACACCGGGCGCCGCCGACGTGGGCATCAGCAACAAGCGCGGTGTGCGCACCAACAGCAATGGCTACACCGTGGTGCCACAGGCCCTGCCCTATCGCAAAAACCGCGTGTCGCTGGACACCCAGTCAATGCCGTCTGACGTCGACATCGCCGAGCCGGTGCAGGAAGTCACGCCAAACCGTGGTGCCTTTGTGCTGGCGGACTTCGACACCCGGCGCGGACAACGCATCCTGTTTCGCATCAGCGACACGCAGGGCGAAGCAGCGCCGTTTGCCGCCCGCGCCGAACTGTTCGCGCCGGACGGCCGTGCCTTGGGCAACACCCTGGTAGCCGACAAAGGCCGCGCGTTCCTGACCGGCGTGCCGCCCGAGGCGCGGTTGTTGGTCAGCGTCGACGGCCAGCCGTGGTGCAGCCGCGAATTGAAGCTGGACGAAACAGAGCCTGCCGAGGGCGGCATCACCCAAATGAATATTCAATGTGAGCGCGCGGCCGGTGGGTCGGGTGCCAAGGATTCCTGACATGATCGTTAAAGCAACACATAAGGTACGTGGACGGCTGATGCTTGCGCTGTTGTGCGCAGTATTGAGCTGCCTGTCACAACAGGCGCACGCGTTGGTCGAAGGGAATCTCAACTGCACAGTGCCGGGTTTTCCGAGCGGCGGTTACACTTTTACGCCCGGTCAGGCGATCAGAATCGTCTACGAGGGTACGTGCACCGTTCGCCGTGCATTCCCCTATTCCGCCGGCTTAAATTCGCAAGTCAATTACCTGAGCGGCCCGGATCAAGCCCCGTTGAGATTGACCGACCCGTATCACAACATCTACTTATCCAATCTGCCCATCGGCCAATACAGTAACAATTGCCTGGGTGGCTATTGCCGGCCTCTGCCCCTGAATACCGTGGTGCCTTACCGCTACATTCTGGTGGGCACTGCGCCCCGAACAGCAGGTACACGATTTGTAGCTGTAGCGCTGGGCGTGACCTCGCAAAACTGGCTGGGTTATGGCGAGTGGTTCATGCAAACACTATTTCAATACACCGTCGTTCCACCGGCGTGCAGCCTGAGTTCACCCGGCAGCGTCGACCTGCGCTTTGGCTCCATCAGTAACGCCGACCTCAGCAACCAGATGCAATCGACCACTGTGTCGATCAACTGCAAGTCCGCGATGCGCGCCAACGTCTACCTGCTGCCCAACCAGGCGGTAGTCAACGCCACCACCGGCGTGACACGCACCTCGCTGGCAGGTTTGAACATGCAGGCGCTGTGGACCGACACCCTGAACCCGGTGAACTTCACTACCCCGCGCTTTATGCAGTTACGCGTGGGCAGCAATGACGTAAACCTGAGCTTCAAGCCACAACTGGCGGCCGGGCAATCACCGACGGGTGCGTTTCAGAGCCAATACACGCTGAACATCGACTATCAATGAGGGCCTTGCCATGAAAACTCCACTGCTCGCCCTGATGCTGCTCAGCAGCACCGCTCACGCTGCCGACGTGGTGAATATCACCGTCAGCGGCACCCTCACCCGCCCACCGTGCGTATTGAGTACCGGCACAACCCTGACCGCCGCATTTGGCGACGTGCGTACTGACCAGGTGGCGACCACCGGCACTGTGGAAGTGCCGGTGCGCTTGAAGTGCTCGTCGGGTTCTTCGCTAAATGTCAGCTTCACGTCCAATAACGGCACCTACACCTCCACCGTGGCCAAGACCACGGCGGATAACCTCGGTGTGTCGTTGCTGTGGGCGGACAACACGGCGGCAAACCTCAATGGCACCGTCAAGAAATACACCAACCTCAGCGGCGACGTGGATATCAGCCTCAAGGCGCAACTGGTCGAACGCGGCACGCTGGCGCCGGGCGCGTTCACCTCGTCGATGGTCATGACCCTCAATTACCTATGAAAGCGCTCGCCTGGATGCTGCTGGCCGTAGCCAGCACCGCCCTTGCGCAAGCGGCGGAAGAAGCGCAGATCGACGTCAGCGGCAAGCTGACCGCACCGCCGTGCACCGCAAGGTTTCCGAGTACGCAACAGGTGGACCTGGGCAAGGTCAACCTCAACCAGTTGGCCGACGGCAGCACCGTCGCCACCGATGTGCCGCTGGTCTTCGACTGTCAGGCGGGCGCTCAGGTCGAGCTGAGTTTGTCGGCGGGCATGGCCCGGGCCCTCACCGTCAGCCCGGTGCTGCTCACCAATCTCCCATCCCTGGGGTTGCAGGTGCAATTGCGTGACAAGACCGACAAGCCGGGGATCGGCCTGGGCCAAACCGGCACCTGGCCGGTAGAAGACGAACCGTTGGCGCTGACCCTGCGCGTCAAGCCCGTGTCCCTGGGCGAGCTGCCCGAGGCGGGTAGCTACAAAGCCACCCTGTTGATGCAGATGACGTACCGCTGATTACTGAAACTGCCGGGCTTCGATGCAATAGGTCAGCAGCGCCTGGTCACTGTCCACCTCCAGCTTGCGCATGGCCGAAATCTTCTGCGCGCTGACGGTCTTGTTGCTGCGGCTCAACTGCCGCGCGATATCGCTCACGCTCATGCCCGTCACGAATAAACGCAGCACTTCCATCTCCCGTGGCGACAGGCTCTGGAAGCGCGCCTGCACCTGGGTCACATTGGCCAAGACCGAAGTCGCGGCGGGCTCCGGTGCGCGGTAACTGCGCTGGGCACTGATCGCGCCGAGGGCCTTTTCGATCTCGCCGTGCAGGTGGTTCTTCTGGATCACCCCGGCCACACCCAACTCCTGCAAGCGGGTGAGAATCAGGCTGTTGGAAATCATGGTCAGCACCAGCACCTGGGTCGCGGGAAAGTGACGCAGGATGTACTCGATCAGCTTCAACCCATCGCCATAGGTGTCGTCACCCGGCATGTTGAAATCGGTGATCAGGACTTGCGGCCGGTGCTTGCGCAACTGCTCGATCAGTTGACTGGAACTGACCGCCTCGCCCACCAGGCTGTAGCGTGAATCACGCTGCACAATTTCGCGCACGCCCACCAGTACGATCGGGTGGTCATCGGCGATCACAACGTTCATTTCTCGCATTCTTTATCTTCCTTGTAATGGGCTTTCATCAAGTTTGCGACTCTGCCAGCAAGCACTGCGCAACCGCTGTAAGCCGTGCGCACACGCCTCGAATCTGCGTGGTGGCGTATGTATCCAGCGGTGCGTCGTACAGGGTGTTCTCCCATGCCTGACAAGCGCTGGACAGTTCCCCGGCACGCACACTGGCCAGCGCGCCGTTGAGGCTGTGCAAACGCTCACGTACGAGGGTGGCATCGCCGGCCGTCAGGCCTTGTTCGATCTGCTGCACATCCACCAGCAACGTGTCGGCCATCAGTTGGCGCATGGCCGGGGAAAGCTCGATCCAGCCTTCGCGGTCCCGGTCCACCTGCACCACCGGCAAGGCCGTGGCCCGCCGGCAGTGCGCCATTAATGCCTGGCGCAGCATGCTCAGGCTCAGCGGTTTGACCACCCACGCGTTCATGCCCACCGCCAGGCAACGCTCGCCCTCCTCGCGCAGGGCATTGGCGGTGACGCCGATGATCGGCACCTGGACGCCTTGTTCACGCAACGCGCGGGCCAGGTCGTAGCCGTTGAGGCGCGGCATATTGATGTCGGTGATCACCAGGTCGAACGGCTGTGAACCCCAGATTTGCAGCGCATGCTCGCCGTCACGCGCTACGGTGGGGTGGGCGCCAAGGGCCTCGAGCTGTTCTTGCAGCACGGCCTGGCTGACCGGGTTGTCTTCGGCGACCAGCACGCGCACGTTCAGGCACGGTGCGTCCAGGCACGGCGGCATCGACGGTTGTTCCGCAGAGGGCAGGGTTTCCTGAAGCACCGGCAAGGTGATGAACAGCGAAAAACTGCTGCCCAACCCTGGCTCGCTGACCACGCGCATGCTGCCGCCCATCAACTCACTCAAGCGCGAGCAGATAGACAGGCCCAGGCCGGCGCCATTGCCGTCCTGGTCGCCCGCTACCTGATAAAACGGCTTGAACAACTGGTCCAGCGCCTTTTCCGGAATGCCCACGCCGGTGTCAGTGACCTGCCATTGCAGGGTCACTTTATCGTCAAGTAGTTGCTGCACCATCAGGCGCAAACGCACGCGCCCGGAGTCGGTGAACTTGATCGCGTTGCCCAGCAGGTTATGCAGGACCTGCCGGATGCGGCCAGCATCGCCAAGCAGTTGCGGCGGTAGCAGCGGGTCGATCTCGGCATCGATCTGCAAGCCTTTATTGCGCGCGGTCGCGCTGAACGCCAACACCGATTCCGCCACCAACTGGCCCGGGCTGAACGGCGCCGCTTCCACGGCCATTTGCCCGGATTCGATTTTCGATACATCCAGTACGTTGCTGATCAACTGGAACAGCACAGTGGACGAACCCTGGATAATTTCCAGGTAGTGGCGCTGGCGCTCGCTCATGTCGGTCAGGGCCATCAGTTCCAGATTGCCGAGCACGCCGTACAGCGGGGTGCGGATTTCATGGCTCATGGTTGCCAGGAACACGGTTTTGGCCTCGTTGGCTTCGGTGGCTTCCTGGCGCGCCTGGGTCAGCAACTGGGCTTCGTCCACGTGTCGGGTGATGTCGTTGCAGCCGCAGAGGAACACGTCCTCACCTTCGTACCGCGCCGCCACCACCACGACCTGCAAGTACCGCCCCTCCACCGCCAGGCACATCTCGCCGGGGGTGTCCGGGCCATCGTTGGCCTTGAGCACGTCGAGCAGCGGTGCGGTGCCCTGCAATTGCAGCGCGCGCTGGTTTTCCAGGAGTAACTGGTGATCGCTGCGGCGCACTACGCACAATCCCACCGGGGCGTTGTGCAGCATGATGCGGTTGAATGCCTCGCTCTCGAACAGACGCTCCTGCGCGCGTTGCGCCGGGCTGACGATGCGGGTCTTGTACCAATGGTTGATCCACCAGCCCAGCAGCACGGCCGCCAGAAACGTCAGGCCAAGGCCCAGCAGCGGCCATTTGGCGTAGCGCAGGAAATCCTGATAGCTGATGGCGTACAGGCCGGTCCAGTGCTCGCCACCCTCGCTGAGCATCTTGAAGCGCAAACCCTGGCTGTTGAAGCTCAGGCCCAGGGGCGCCATGTGTTCATCGCCGAGGCTGCCGAGCAACACGTCGCCCTGGGGCGAGATCAGGGTGAACTGGTTGTAGACCGACAGTTGCAGTACTCGCTCGATTTCGTCGACCTGCGAGGTGTCCACCACCGCCGCCAGCGTGAGCAGGCCCTGAGGCTGATTGGCCGGCAATACGGCGGCAGGCGCGTCGAGGCCGATCATCGCGACCACGCTGCGGCTGTTCTGGTACAACTGCGGCGGCGCACGCATCCAGCGCACGCGGCTGTCGGTCAGCAGGAGGCTTTGGCTCTGTTGCAGTTGCTGCAAGCGGCTCACCACGTCGCGGTACTGCTCGCGCAACAATGGCTGGTGCTGGCGCAAGCCGCCCACGCCGGGCACGGCCAGGCTGGCGACGGCATTGGGGGTGAACACGAACAGCTGCGGCGAGGCGTAAAACGAGCTGGCCCAGTAGCCGCCGTAGTAGTCAGTCAGTTGCACGCCAAACGCCAGTGCCCGGCGCGTGTCATCCGCCGAGAACGTCTCGGCGTGGGACAAGGTGAAGGGTAGCGACATCGCAAACCCCTTGGCCTGCAACACCACCTGCCCGCCTTCGTGCTGCAACTCCACCACCGAGGTCGACTGCACGGCCGGCAGCGGCGGCGCGTTGCTGCGGCTGTAGCCACTGGCCACGTTGCGCAGGAACGCCTCGTGCTCATGGATGATCTCCACCACGCGGGCGAAGTGGAACTCGACCTTTTCCTGTTCAGCGTCGAGCAACCGCGACACCGCCCAATAGCAACTGCTGGACAGCAACAAGGCGAGCCCCGTGAGCAATAACAGGGCTTTGTTCAAGCGTTGAGAGCTTTGCGCCAGCTTGTCCAGGCGCAGACTTGCATGTTTCATCGTCAGTACCGCAGAAGCCTGAATCAGGATATGGGGCCTATGCTTGATCCCGGCATTGGCCAATAACGCCCGGCTGACCGGGCGACCCTTCCTTCGGGCTTCTTGACTGTGTGACCCTGGCCACTCACATAAGTGCTGGCGCAGGGCCATCCTCGATTAACAGGGCGCTGAATTTTTCCGCCGCCACGGCATGGGAGATCAGGAAACCCTGCACCTGATCGCAGCGGATACGCCGCAACACCGCCAGCTCCGCCTGGGTCTCGGCGCCCTCGGCGATGGTGGTCAGCCCGAGTTTGCGGCCCAGCTCGACAATGCTTTGCAAGGCCGACGCCAGGCTTTCGTTCTCGGCACAGCCATGCACCAGTGACCGGTCGATCTTGATCTCGTTGAACGGCGTCGACACCAGGTTGAAGTAGGAACTGAACCCCTTGCCGAAGTCATCCTGCGCCAACCCAAAGCCCATCATGCGCAAGCGACATGCTCCAGCGTAGTAGTTACTGGGCAGCCGTGTGGTGGAGCTTTCCATCAATTCGAAGGTAATTTGCCGGGGTTCGGCGTCGCGGCTTTGCACCTGGGCAAGCAGGCGGTCGACCAGGTCGCTCTGGTCGAGCAAATGCGTGGGCAGGTTGATCGACACCGGCAGCCGGTAACCGAGTTGCGCCCACTGGGCCTGGGCGATGAGGGTTTGGCCGAGAATGCAGGTGAGCAAGCGGGTTTCCAGGTCAAGGCGCTCGATGTCGTCAAGAAACGCGCCGGGCATCAATAACCCTTCCACCGGGTGCACCCAGCGTGCCAGGGCTTCGGCGCCCACGATGCGCCCGTCATGCAGGGATTTTTTCGGCTGGAACCACGCCTGGATTTCACCATTGGCCAAGGCGCGCTCAAGGTTCTCCCGGGCATGGCTGACACCCCGGTGGCAACACGGCGTGCGCGCCTGCTCGGCGAGTTTGTCGAGGCAATCGCGCAGGGTGCGCACCTCGCGTTCGCGCACCGGCTTGGAGATTAGCCCGGCGACGGTCAGGCCGAGGTTCCCGGCCACCTGCCCGGCGCCCACCAACATGCGCCGCGACGCCACGCTCATCAGCGCCAGCGCAGGCGGCGCGTGCATGCGGGCCAAGTGCTGGATCAGTTGCACACCGTCCATCCCCGGCATCATCAAGTCGCTGAGCAGCAGATCGTAGCGCTGTCGGGCCAGGCGTTGCAGCGCGGTGGCGCCATCCCAGACCACATCGACGTCAAACCCGCCGATGGCCTGGAAGACGTTGATCAAGTACTCATGCTGGAAAGGATGGTCTTCCACGATGAGTACGCGATAGGCGCTCAAAGCACCCTCCTCTGATAGCGATGCAGGCACTGGTAGAGGGCGCGCAGGGTGAACGGCTTGACCAGGCAATGATCCATGCCAGCGTTCAGGCAGCGCTCGGCTTCGTCGAGCATCGCGTTGGCGGTGGCCCCGATGATCGGCAGTGAGCAACCCAGGCGACGCAGTTGTTCGGTGAGTTCATAGCCGTTCATGCGTGGCATGTTGACGTCGGTGAGAATCATGTCGAACGCGGTATCACCCCACAATGACAGCGCTTCAATGCCGTCGCCGGCCAGCACCACGCTGCAGCCGAGCTCTTCCAACTGGTCGCGCAGGATCAACTGGTTGATCAGGTTGTCTTCGGCCACCAGCAGGCGCAGGTTGAGGCTGAACTCGGTGGGCTTCTCGCTGATCCTCGGCGACAACAACTCTTCGCTGCCCTGGGCGCGGCTGACCGCGCGGTTGAGCGCCTGCAGGTTGTTCAGGCCGATCTGCCAGGGATAAGCGCCATGCTCGTCGACCGCGGCCATCACCCGCGGCCCGGACCAATGCAGCAACTGGTCGGGCTCGGTCGGGCCGGGATACAGCTCGACCAATACCGCGCCGGGGTCGGCCTCGGCGGACTCCGGCGCACCGAGTTGCGCGCGCGCGCCCCAGCGACGCAACCAGCCGCCAACACTTTCCGCCAGCTCACGCACCGGCGACACCACATACACCCGCTCGCCGAGCAGCGGCTGCGCCCAGGGAGCCTGGTCGTCGTCGTTGACTTGCTCCAGCGGCAAGGTGAAGGAAAAGCTGCTGCCCAGGCCCGGTTCGCTGACCACCCGCAAGGTGCCGTTCATCAAGTGCATCAGGCGCTTGCAGATCGACAAGCCCAGGCCGCTGCCGGCGACCACATTCGCATTGCCGCTGACCTGGAAGAACGGCTCGAACAGGTACCGCTGGTCTTCCTCGGCGATGCCCTTGCCGGTGTCGACTATCTGCCACTGCAACATCGTGCGCTCGCCTTCACGGCTTTCCAGGCGCAGACGCAAGACAATCCGGCCGCTTTCGGTGAATTTCAGCGCGTTGTTCAGCAGGTTATTCAGGATCTGGCGGATGCGTGTGACATCCCCGCTCACGTGGTCGGGCAACTGCGGGTCGAGGCAGGCGAACAACTGCAGGCCCTTGCTTTGGGCGGCGCCTGCGTAGCCCTGGATCACTTCCTGCACCAACTCGATCGGTGAGAACGTGCTGAACTCTAGGGACAGTTGTCCCGCTTCGATTTTCGACACGTCCAGCACATCGCAGATCATTTGCAGCAAGTTCGCCGACGAGCCCTCGATGGCATTCAGGTAGCCACGCTGCTGGCTGTTAAGGTCGGTGCGCGCAAGCAATTCCAGGGTGCCCAGCACGCCATACAATGGCGTGCGGATTTCATGGCTCATGGTTGCCAGGAACAGGGTCTTGGCCTCATTCGCCGCGTCCGCCAGCGTGCGCGCCTGCTGCAGGGCCAACTCCACCTGCTTGCGTTCGGTGATGTCGCTGAAGGCGCAGATCAGCACCTCCTCACGCTGGTAACGGGTTGGCGCGAAACTCAGGTACAGGTGACGACCGTCGGCCATTTGCAGCTCGTCGGTGCTGCTTTGTTCCGACTCATCGAACGCGCGGCGAATCCAGCCGTGACACAGTTGCTGGCGCTCGTGGCCGTTGCCCAGCCATTGCCGGGACAGGGGGTTTTCCAGCACTACCTCGCCGTCGCTGCGGCGCAGCACGCACAAGGCCACTGGCGCGATGCGAATCACCGCACTGCTGAATGCCTCACTCTCCACCAGCGCTTCGATGCGATTGGCTGCCGGGATAATCAAACGCTGATCGATGCGCCGCACCAACCGCACCATCAACAAGCTGGCCGCTGCGCACAACAGCAGGCACAGCAGCAACGGCATGGCCAGGCTGGGCAACAGTGAACTCAGCTCCAGGCTGTAGACGATCTGCCACTGGGAGTAACCCAGGTGCTTGCGAATGGCCAAGCGATCCGGCAGCCAGCGGCTGCCTTCCCAACCAAAGCTGGCCGTGGCGTGATACTGGCGCAGCACCTGCGCAGCCGACGGTTGATGAGGCGTGCTGCTGAAAATCAGCTGCCCGGCGCCGTCAAGCAACATGAAGTCCCCGGCTTTTTCATGCTGCAGGGCGTTGATCAGGTCCGGGCCGTCCACCTCCAGCCCGAGCCAACCCGACGTGGGGCTACGGTCGTCGAGGCGGGTGAAGATGTATAGCGGTGAATCCAGGCGGCTCTGCTCAGTCAGCCACAACTCATCGCTGACCGAGACCTTGCCGGTGTCCACCGCCATCAACCGCTGCAATACCGGCTGCGGCACATTCTCCGGGGCCGCCCCAACGGTAAACAGGCGCTCCACCACCGGCTCGGCGCGCTGCGCGACGTAGATCAGGTTGACCTGGTTGACCTGCAGGTAATCAAGCAGGCGCCTAGTCAGCCAAAGGCTCCAGATATTGCCCGCCTCGCCCAAGGTGATGTGCAACTCTTCGGCCGGCACATTATTGAGGTTGCCCACGGGTGGCGTGACATGACGAACCGTCGACAGGCCGAGGCTTTTGAGCAGCGTCTGGCGGCTGACAAAAAAACTCTGCGCATCGGAAATCGCCTCATTCATATAACTGCGCCGTAGCGAAATTTCCTCATTCAACGCCGCACGCAAGTAGCTGTAGGCACCCACATACACGCCGAGCACCAATGCCAGGGCAAACAGCCGCAACAACTTGCGCGCGGCCTTGGGCGTCGAAAAAGAAGAGTCGAGTGGTTGCAGGAAATGTTTGAGCTTCATCGCCAAAAGAGTAAGCGTGGCGAGAGGGTAGTTGAATAAGACGGATCTCAAAGCCCCGCACTGCTTGCGCCGATGGAACTCTCGCGCAACACGCTGTTCTAGACACCTTCGTCGCTGCTTGCGTAGCATCGGCGGCTGTCCTTCGTGCACTTCATCAAACAGAGTTACCCATGACTATCCAGCAAACACCCGGGCACGTGCTGCCCGCGCGCAGCGCCGCCAAAATGGAAGCGGCCATGGCCGTGGGCGCCTTTGCGATCGGCACCGGCGAATTCGCCATCATGGGGCTGATGCCCGACATCGCCCACAACCTCAATCTCAGCGAACCGCAAGTGGGCCACGCCATCAGCGCCTACGCGCTGGGCGTGATGGTCGGCGCCCCGCTGCTGGCCATCCTCGGCGCCAAGTTGCTGCGCAAACACATGCTGCTATTGCTGATGGGCCTTTATGCCCTGGGCAACCTCGCCACGGCGTTTACCCCGACCTTCGGTTCGCTGGTGGCCTTCCGCTTTATCAGCGGCCTGCCCCACGGCGCCTACTTCGGCATCGCCGCCGTGGTCGCCTCCAGCATGGTGCCCAACGACAAACGCGCTGGCGCCGTCGCCCGCGTGATGATGGGCCTGACCCTGGCCATGCTGCTCGGCAACCCCATCGCGACCTTCCTCGGTCAACACTTTGGCTGGCGCTCGGCGTTCGCGCTGGTCAGTGCTATCGCCCTGTGCACCATCGCGCTGGTCTGGCAATTCGTACCGGATCGCCACGACGAACCCCGCAGCGACCCGCGCAAAGAACTGCGCGCCTTCACCAAACCGCAGGTGTGGATGGCGCTGTCCATTGGCGCTATTGGTTTTGCCGGGATGTTTTGCGTGTTCAGCTACCTGGCGCCGACCATGCTCGAAGTGACCAAAGTCTCGCCACAGTGGATCCCCTTCGGTCTGGCCGCGTTTGGCGTAGGCGGCATCATCGGCAACATCGCCGGCGGCAAACTGTTTGATCGCCTGCAATTTCGCGCAGTGGGCTGGATTATGGTGTGGTCGATGGCCGTGCTGATTTTCTTCACCTTCGCCGCGAGTTCGCTGTGGGGCGTACTGCTGGGTATTGGCCTGGTCGGCACCATGATCGCCATGGCCGCGCCGCTGCAAATCCGCTTGATGGACATTGCGCATGAGGCACCGAGCCTGGCGGCGGCGTCCAACCACGCGGCGTTCAACCTGGCGAATGCGCTGGGGCCGTGGTTCGGTGGGATGGCGATTACGGCGGGGTATGGGTGGACCAGCACGGGCTACATTGGCGCGGCTACGGCGCTGGTAGGCTTGGGTATCTACCTGATCGCCCGACGTATGAAAGGCGGTCACTAAAGCCCTCCCACGATCCAATGTGGGAGCGGGCTTGCTCGCGAAAGCGGTGGGTCAGTCACTGAGTAAATGACTGCCCCACCCGCTCACTCAGTCATCATGCATCAACCCCGAACCATACTCCCCGTAACTGCTCCCCAGCGCGTTGCCGCCAAAATTCATCTTGGCGGCCTTGCTGGGGCTGTGGTCGCCAAACGCCTGGCATCCCCCTGAAAAACACGGGTCGCTACTCACGTCCGACGACCCCGTCGAACAAGCGGCCAGCAGCAACGTGCCAGCGATCATCACGACTTTGACGAGATTGGAGATCATTTTTCAGTTCCCTTTGGGCTGGAGGCGTATAGGTCCACTCTTAAGGAGGATCGTAGACCTCAAAAGCGCAGGGAATTATGAAACTTCGCAGGATGACAGGATGGGTTCAGGTTGCCGCCTTGAGGTAAGGCGGCAGGGTTCGGCGTCAGGCGGTGGCCGTGCTGCCTAAAGGCGCGACTTGCTCCAAGGCTCGGTCAACGAGTAGACCACTCAGGTCGATTAGCTGCTGGATGCCCAGGACGATAGCGCGATGGGGTTCATCGAGGTCGAAAGCCAGGGTTGCAGCCATTTGGTTGGCGGATTCCAGGTTTTCGGCGGCGTTGGCTAGAAGGGTTTCGGTGTCTATGTTGGGGCTTACGAGGAATAGATTGCTGCTCGGTTGCTCAGCGGGTACGTCGTTATCGGATGACGGCAAGTAATGAGGGATAGCACGCTGAGCCGCAGCTTGAAGTTTGGCATCAGTGGGGGCAGCGTTTGAAGCATGAGGCGGGTTCGGTGTGACTTTGTACATGGCGAAGCTCCTTAACTATTCAGGAACTGCCAATCTCACTTCCACATGAGGGTGGCAGCTGTACGCAGGTGTGGAAGACCAGGGCTAAGGACCCGGCGCACCGAAGTGCCCCGCGCACAGCCGCCATGACACATGATACAGGCGTAAAAAAACGCCGGCAGGTGTTTATAGGCGATTGCGTCTTAGCTGGTACGGACTTCCACATCCGGCCGCTGGTTTGCCAGCGGTTTGAGGAGGTTAGCGATGCGATTTCTGAGGGGCAAGCTGAGAAAAGCGTGGGAAATTTCTCAAGGAATATTGGAGAGTCCCATGGTCTTCCACCGCATGATCACCGTGAAAGACGTCGTACAGATCCTCCAGTTTGAATAAACGGGACGGTTTTATTTAAAATTGAAACTAGATTATTAGGCGTCAAATAAATCTGTCCCGTTTACCCTGATAAACTGCACCCCATTCGCCTTGCGAACTTAGATCCCTCATACCGATACAAACCGCCCCCCTTTTCCCCAACACACTATTCTCCATACATAGACACTTCTGCCCGCAAACTATTTGCCGTAATAAATCCGGCCAACTGAACACATACGACGACAATAACACTCAGTAAACAAGCACCACGTACAGACTGCACGCCCCACATCCAATATGATGAAAATTTCAACCGTTGGATAAATTCCATTTCCCCAATAGCACCAGCAAAAAAAGCCACCACTAATAAGGCAACGACCAGAAGCACATTACCGATCACTTCGCCTTTTAAATCCGTCAATGCCTTAACAACCGACAAATACAATTCCAAGTTTTGCGCCTTTAATTTTTTTGGAACGTCCTTCATAACTCCTTCAACATAGTTAAAAAAAGCTAAAGACAAAGCACCAAACATTGCTCCCAAGACAAACAAGATCGCATTAATACTACCAAACATAGGGACAGCCTCTCCTTCCGTCCCCCACAACGACAGATAAGAAAGACCGAATGATATTAAAAAAACAATTATTAACCGAAGCATACTAACGCCTCAACAGACGACCTATAGCTAAATAAACTTCAGATACCATTAGGACATCGCTGCCAGCCCGTCCCGGTGCAGGTTGCCCAGTTTCAAGCTCTAGCTGCCCCTCATGCATCAAAACTTCATCCGAAGGAACTTCCAGATCAATTTTAACTATAGCAGATATACTTTTATGAACTTTTTTACCACCATTCTCACCCTCAGTAGTAACGCTCCACTTCCCTTCTCCCTCTTCAATATAGTCCAGATAGTCAACAAGTGGAGCCTCAGGGACTTTGAGATCACCATACTCATTACTGAGAGTAATTTTAACCTCCTCTTGACCAAACAACTTCTTCATAGCGGCGAGCGCATCACGCGCCTTGATATTTGTTTCCAGTATATTAGGAGAAATAAGTTCCAATTCAATCTCAAAAACCTTCTCATGTGAATTTACAACGTTCCAAAACTCACCTTTTACCGTTTTAGGCTCAATGAATATTGAATAATTATACTCTTCTAAAACGGCATTTTTTAAACCAGCATGAATGGCGTTGGCAATCTGTTCCTCCGTACCAAACCGCCAGTCATGCTGCACAAAAACATACTGCTCAACAGTATCAACAATTGTGATTACAGGAACCCAATCATCAGCATCATGGGGAACGATATCACCCGGGATTTTATCACCAACTTTAGTTATCTTGTGCTTAGCAGTTTTTCCGACCAAAAATCTTCCTTTAGGAAACTCACCTGCAACAGGCTCAACATAAGAAAATCCAACAAAACTATAACGAACCTTATTTTTAACAAACTCACGACCATCGTCTTGGAGGGCAGGAACTACAGCTGCCCCTTTGGGACTTGGGAGAGGCTTGGATACAAGCGTAGCCTGCTTGTTTTCGATGAGCATGTACCGCAACACCAAGAATGGCTTGATTCCTTTCACAAAAAAATCCCTGAAATTTCAATTTAAAATGCCAACCGTATACGGCAACGTACCTGTTTTACAAAGTGATCTCAATATGCAATCACGACACACCAACTCATCGTCACCTATACGATTGGCGAATCCAGGCAAGCTACACCCCGATCCTGCTAAACTCCTGTCCTCCGCCCCACCTGTTCAGATTTCCCTAATGCTCGTAAACACGGCCACCACAAAAATCCTTTCCCGCCGCTTTTCCGTCGCCCCGATGATGGACTGGACGGACAGACACTGCCGCTTCTTCCTGCGCCTGCTCTCCAAAAACTCCCTCCTCTACACCGAGATGGTCACCACCGGCGCAATCCTCCATGGCGACCACGAACGCTTCCTGCGCCATAACGAGGCCGAGCATCCACTCGCCCTGCAGTTGGGCGGTAGCGTCCCTGCCGACCTGGCCGCCTGCGCCCGCATGGCCCAGGACGCCGGTTACGACGAGGTGAACCTCAACGTCGGCTGCCCCAGCGACCGGGTGCAAAACAACATGATCGGCGCGATCTTGATGGCCCACCCGGCCTTGGTGGCGGATTGCGTTAAGGCAATGCAGGACGCCGTCTCGATCCCGGTAACGGTTAAGCACCGCATCGGCATCAACGGCCGGGACAGTTACGCCGAGCTGTGCGATTTCGTTGGCCAGGTGAAGGACGCGGGCTGCACCAGTTTTACCGTGCATGCGCGAATCGCCATTCTGGAAGGGCTGTCACCGAAGGAAAATCGGGACATCCCGCCCTTGCGCTACGACGTTGCCGCCCAGTTGAAGCAGGATTTCCCTGAACTGGAGATCATCCTCAACGGCGGCATCAAGACCCTCGAACAGTGCCAGGAGCATTTGCAGACCTTCGACGGCGTGATGCTGGGCCGCGAGGCTTATCACAATCCGTATTTGCTGGCCGAGGTGGATCAGCAGCTGTTTGGCAGCACGGCACCAGTGATCACCCGCGCCGAGGCGTTGGCGCAGTTGCGTCCTTATATAGCCGAACACCTGGCGACAGGTGGCTCGATGCATCACATCACGCGCCACGCACTGGGGCTGGGGACGGGTTTCCCGGGGGCGCGGAAGTTTCGGCAGTTGTTGTCAGTGGATATTCATAAGGCCAGTGATCCGCTGGCGTTGCTGGATAAGGCCGGGGAGTTGTTGGAGGGGCGGTGATTTGGGTGTCAGTGGGTTTATTGGGTGGCTGACACGACGCCTTCGCGAGCAAGCCCGCTCCCACATTTGGAGGGGGGGATGTCAGGAAGATGGGGCAAGGCTGCTCCCACCGTTTGATCGGGTGGTCATCGGGCAGTTGGGTTGAACCTGCTGGCTGTTTTGGCCTCCTATTGAGCATTGGCCGGTGATTCAAACGGCTGTTTTCAGGTTGTTGCCCTCGCAAACGATCGAATGCATTTGCGCCCTTGAGCGGCTGTCAGCGCTCGGGTAATGTCATCAGACCCACAGGACAGAGCACGCCCATGACTTCCAAGCTGGAACAACTCAAGCAATTCACCACTGTAGTAGCCGATACCGGCGATTTTTCTACCCTCGCCAAGCTCAAGCCGCAAGACGCCACTACCAACCCTTCCCTGCTGCTCAAGGCCGCGTCGATCCCAGGCTATGCCAAGCTGCTGGACGAGGCTGTTGCCGACTGCAACGGCGATGTAGGCCTGGCCAGCGACCGTTTCGCGGTAGCCGTCGGCCAGGAAATCCTGAAAGTGGTGCCCGGCCGCATTTCCACCGAGGTGGATGCCCGCTTGTCGTTCGATACCGACGCGGTACTCAAGCGCGCCCATCGCCTGATCGACCTGTACGACAAGGCCGGCATTGGCCGTGACCGCGTGCTGATCAAGATCGCTTCCACCTGGGAAGGCATCCGCGCCGCCGAGCAGCTGGAAAAGGAAGGCATCCAGACCAACCTGACGCTGCTGTTCTCCTTCGCCCAGGCCGTGGCTTGCGCCGAAGCCGGCGTGTTCCTGATTTCGCCGTTCGTGGGCCGTATCTACGACTGGTACAAGAAGGCCAACGGCAACGACTACACCGGCTCCGAAGATCCGGGCGTGCAGTCGGTGACGCGCATCTACAACTACTACAAGGCCAATGGCTACAAGACCGTGGTGATGGGTGCAAGCTTCCGTAACCTGAGCCAGATCGAAGAGCTGGCTGGTTGCGACCGCCTGACCATCAGCCCGGACCTGCTGGAAAAACTCGCAGCCGACAACGGCAAGCTGGAACGCAAATTGTCGCCAGGCCATGCGGGCGAAGCTCGTGTGCACCTGACCGAAGCGCAGTTCCGTTGGGAATCCAACGAAGATGCAATGGCCACCGAGAAACTGGCCGAGGGCATTCGTCAGTTCGCCCGCGACCAGGAAAAACTCGAAGCGCTGTTGACCGCCAAGCTCTAAAAACGGCGGCGACAAAAAGGGCGGCACCTGTGAGGGTGCCGCCCTTTTTTTGTATTAGCCGATTTCGAGCCGAACTCAGTTAAAAATGTGGGAGGGGGCTTGCTCCCGAATACAGGGCGTCAGTCGCTACATTCACTACTGACCCGCCGCTTTCGGGAGCAAGCCCCCCCCCCACACTTTGACAGTGTTTCAGCTGGAAATTAGTGCCGCTCCAGCGCATTCACCAGGTCGTGGAACGCCTCGCGGTTGGAGTCGTTCAAGCCCATCAGGATCTTGTGGGCTTCCAGTACCTTGACCCGTACCACTTCCTCGGACTGGTCCTGGGACGGCAGGTCGGTCAGGCATTCCGGGCACGGGATCGGGCGGTCAACGATGTTGAACACTTGATCGAAGCCCATGGACTGCAACAGACGGGTGATGTCTTCGTGGGTGGTGACGACGGTCGGCAGCAGTCCGACCTTCTGCCGAGACAGAATGGACAACTTGGCCAACAGCCCAAGGGTGGTGCTATCGATGCTGCGGGTTTCGGTCAGATCGATCACGATCGCCGAGAAATTCAAGGCTGTGAAGATCCGCTCAATCGTCGCATCCAGCGCCGAACACAAGGTCAGGCGCACTTCACCGACAAACTTCAGGACAAAAGTCCCGTCTTGCTCGGCGAATTGGATTCTTCCGGTACTCATCAAAGATTCCTGCTCAACACCAATAGGGCGATATCATCCGGCATCTCCCCTAGCGTGGCCAATCCAAAAACCTGCCGCAGGCCATCCAGGCTGCCGCCCGCCGACCTGACCCGTTGGGGCAAGGCGGCTTCTTTCTCTTTGAGTGTAGGCTCTGGCAAAAGGTCCAGGATACCGTCGGACATCAGCGTCAGGCTGAACGTCGGCGGCAATTCCAGGATGTGGTCTTCGTAGGTGGCTTCATTGAACAAGCCAACCGGCAAACCACGCCCTTCCAGGTAGCGCACACTGTCTGGAGTGTATAAAACCGGCAATGGCAGGTGACCGCCAATGCTGTAGGTCAAAAGACCTGTTTCTTCATCAATCACGCCGCCGACCATCGTCACGTGCTTGCCCAGCTTGCAGCTGATCAGGCCCCGGTTAATGTGGCCCAGCACTTGCGAAGGGGTGAACTCCGGCAAGGTGCCATTGCGCTTGGACTCGAACAACAGCCGTGTAGTCATGAACTTCAACAACACGGTCACGAATGCAGAGGAGGCGCCGTGGCCGGAAACGTCGGCCAGGTAGAACGCGACACGCCGCTCATCAACGCGGAAGTAGTCGACGAAATCACCCGACAGGTACAGCGACGGGATGATCTGGTGGGCAAACTTGAACTCGTCGATGCTCCACGGGCTCACCGGCAGCATGTTCATCTGCACCTGGCGACCGGCGTTCTGGTCTTCCTGGAGCAGGTTCAGGCTGGCTTCGAGTTCGCGGTTGGCGGTTTCGAGCTTTTCACGGTAACGCTGGTTTTCCAGCAGCAGCCGTGCACGATCCAGGGCACGACGCACCGAGTGCTCCAGCACAGCCAGGTCTTCCAGGGGCTTGATCAGGTAGTCGGCAGCGCCGAGGCGCAAGGCCTCGACGGCATCGTTCATCACGCCGGCACCGGACACGACAATCACCGGCGTCTGCGGGGCGATGTCGGTCACCTGGCGGATCAGCTCAAGGCCGCCCACCTGGGGCATGCGCAGGTCGCAGATCACAAGGTCGGGCTTGTCGCGCTCGAATACCTGGAGACCCTGGAGGCCGTTGCTGGCCTGCAGGACGCTGAAGCCACTGTCTTCCAAATAGGCCGCAAGACTCGCGCGCACTACTTCGTCGTCATCGATTATCAGCAGCGTGGCACTGGTTTTCTGCATGTGGGCAAACGGCGCCAGAATTAGGTTGGCGTAGGCAGCTCGACAATGGCCGGGCTTACTACTGGATTCGCTTTCTAGCCTCTCTGTCCTACAAAACGCCGAGTTATTGCCGACGCACAAAGGTAAAGCAGAGGTGCCCTTCTAAGGCGCAGACGGTACTCCCATCCGCCAGGGGTTTCAAGCTCACGGCGATGGTCGCCGGGCGTCTTTACATCGCAAATCACCAGTAGTTATAAGAACGCATCAAACCGCGACTTAAAGTAAGCACGTAACCCACGGATAAACCTCGAATGCCGCCCACAAAAAAGGCGACCCGAGGGCCGCCTTCTTCTTTCAAGCCTGGGGCTTAAAAGTCGTCTACAACCTTGCCATCCTTGACCTTGAACTCGCGGTTCTGCAAGTAGGCGTTGCGGATGAAGGTGTATTTGTCGCCGCTGATCAGCTTCTCGGAGGACAGCAGGCTGGCACGCGTGTCGACGATATTCAGGCCGAAGGTGCTGTTGCGCCAGCCGATATCGTTCATGTAGCGGTACGGCTGGGTGTAGCTGTCCACGTATTTGGACGGCGCGTCACGCAGGGTGCTTGGGCCCAGCAGTGGCAGCATCACGTAAGGACCGCTGTCGACGCCCCAGTAGCCGAGAGTCTGGCCGAAGTCTTCGTCGTTGCGTTGCAGCCCCATTTTGGTGCCGACATCAACGAAACCCAGCACGCCGAACGTGGTGTTCATCAGCAAGCGGGCAGTGTCGACGCCTGCAGCGTGGGGCTTGAGTTGCAGCACGTCGTTGGCAAAGTTGCCGACGTCGCCGATGTTGCGGAAGAAGTTGTGGATCCCGTCCTGCACGAACTGCGGGGTCACGAACTGATAGCCTTGAGCCAATGGCTTGAGGGCATAGGTATCAACGGTATCGTTGAAGGTGAAGATCGGGCGGTTGACGCTTTCCCATGGATCATCTTCCGAGGCCGCCTGGGCTACGAAAGGAACCAGCAAAATACTCGCACATACGGACAGCTGAGCTAGACATTGGCTCCAGCGCATAGCTTGAACTCCTTGAATGGTCTGTCATGGGCGCTATGCCCTGAATGAGGCCGTCAGTATATGACGGAAGTGTCAGATTAGGCAGCCTTGCAGAAATGTCATTCAGCAAATGCACAAAATTCCTACAATTGCTGCGGGTGTAACTTGCTTGTCACCCAAGTCCGGTAGCGTCACTGCTATTTCAGGGACGTCGAAATGCCACACGCCGAGATTGTTAGTGCCAGCACCCCGTCCTTGACGGCCGTACTGTTCGGGCTTAGTGGCTGCCTGGTGGACTTTGGTTCCCAGGCCCGCGCCGATTCCGCGCCTTCCAGCGATACCCATGCCACTGTCGGCGCCCTGAAGATCCTGCGCAGCCTCGAAGAACAGCGCGTCCCTTGTGCATGGCTGGACGAGTTGCCGGCGTCGGTTTCCACACCGCTGGCCGCCGGGCTACCCCGCTGGATCAAGGCTGCCAAGCCCTCCTCCACCCGCTGGCCGGCGCCTCACGCCTGCTGGCAGGCCCTGATGGAACTGAATATCGAACGCCTGGAAGGCTGCGTCCTGGTCAGCGGCGAGCCACGCCTGCTGCAATCGGGGCTCAATGCCGGGCTGTGGACCATCGGCCTGGCGTCCTGTGGCTCACTGTGCGGGCTTTCGCCGCAGCAATGGCAAGCACTCACCGAGAAGGAACGCGAGCATAAGCGCGCCAAAGCCACTGTCGCGCTCTATGGCCTGGGCGTGCATTCGGTGATTGACCACCTGGGCGAACTGCAGACCTGCCTGGCCGACATCAGTCTGCGCCAGCTTAAGGGCGAGAAGCCCTGATCGAGATCATGCACAGTCGGCGCCAGTGGATTAATCTACAGGTCAGCCCATAGACCTTTCCCGGCGTGCCGCGGTCTATGCCAGTGCCTATCGATAAAAGGAAGAACGCCATGCCTGCCCGCGAACAACTGCAAGAACAGGTCAAAATTTTGCGCGAGCAATTGGATCAGAATCCAGAAATGCCCCTCGAACAGCGCGAAGAGCTGCGAGACTTGATTGCTGAACTGGAAGTTCAGGAGCCACTGGAAGGTGCCATTCAGGATCCAAGCATCGCCGACGGTGTGAACCTGGCCGTAGAACGCTTCGAACTGGAGCACCCGGGCATTGCCGGGACCTTGCGCAATATTGTGGTGACCCTGGGTAACATCGGGATCTAATAGTCGGACACCTATCAAATGTGGGAGCGGTCTTGCTCGCGAATGCGGTCCGTCAGCTGATACATAAGCTGGCTGATACACCGCTTTCGCGAGCAAGCCCGCTCCCACATTTGTTTTGTGTGAAGTCTACTGACGAGCCAGGCGCAGGTTCTGGAACTGCTGCTCTTCAGTACTGCGATACGGGTTGATATCCAGCCCGCCGCGCCGCACATAGCGCGCATACACCGTCAGTTTCTCCGGCTTGAGCAAGCGCTGCAGGTCGAGAAAGATCCGCTCCACGCACTGTTCATGGAAGTCCGAATGCTGGCGGAAGCTCACCAGGTATTCCAGCAGGCTGGCATGATCCAGCGCCGCGCCGCGGTACTCCACCGCCACACTGCCCCAGTCAGGCTGGCTGGTCACCGGGCAGTTGGACTTGAGCAGATGACTGTGGACGCTCTCCTCCACCACGCGCGAATCGTCGCAACGCAGCAGTTCCGGGCGCGGGTGCTCGTAGTTGCTGACGGTAATGTCCAGGTCATCAATGCACACACCCGGCAACGCGACCACGCCTTCGGCTTCAACCTCGCCCAGGCTGCGGATGCGCACGCCAACGGGCTTGCCGGCCGCTGCACTCAGGTCGGCGCGCAACGTCGCTTCAAGGCTTTGCACATCGGCAAACGCGGTTTGGTTCAGCGAGTTGAGGTACAACTTGAACGACTTCGACTCGATGATGTTCGGCGAGTCGGCCGGGATACTGAATTCACCGATGGCCACCACGGGTTTGCCGGATGGCAGCAGCCAGGACAGTTCGAAGCAGTTCCAGAAATCCACGCCTTTATACGGCAGGGTCTCGGCACTCAGGCCCAGCTCGGCCCACTTGGCGGCGCGAGGAATCGGGAACAGCAACGACGGGGTGTAGGTGGAGATGTATTCACTGGACTTGCCCAGCGGCGAATGTTCGGCTGCGGGATGCATGGCGGAAACCTGGCTAAATAAACGCCGCCATTCTACCCGCCTTTGCCCGTCAATGGCTTACTGGCTGACGGTCAGCTTGCCGACCATGCCCGCCTGGTAATGCCCCGGAATGTTGCAGGCAAACTCCAAGCCGGTGGCCTTGGTGAAGGTCCAGGTCAGCTCGGCGGTCTTGCCGGGCTCTACCAACACGCTGTTGGGGTCGTCGTGTTTCATGCCTGCCATATCACCATGCCCCATCGCACTGTGGTCCATTTTGCCCATGCCGGTCGCCGTCAGCATGCCGCTGGCCTGCATCTGCAGCATCTCTTTCTGATGCGCTGCGTGCATGGCGGCATCGCCAAGGTTGAATTCATGAAGCAACTGGCCTTTGTTGACCAGCACAAAGCGCACAGTCTCACCGGCTTTTACATCAATAGCCTTGGGCGAAAAGGAAATGTCCTGCAGCACCACTTCCACGGTGCGCGTGGCCTTGGCGGCGGGCGCGGCCTCACCGAAGGCGAAGGTTTCAGCCGGGGATGCCAGCACCGGAAGACTCATCGCCATCAGGCAGCCCGCCAACAACCAGGATTTACGTAAAAACATGCTCACACTCCAAAGGTTCGGAATCAGTCTGTGGGACACTTTACGAACGCGCCGCTGCCAGCCAGCTGACTGCCAGATTACAACTTTGTCAGCTTGAGCCGGCTGCCGGATGTGCGCGGTATAACGTCTGTGTTCCCGTAAAACCATGAGCCGCCCATGAAACTGCTGATCGTCGAAGACCAACCGAAAACCGGCCACTACTTGCGCCAGGGGCTGGCCGAGGCCGGGTTCAACACCGAGCTGGTGGCCGACGGCACCAGCGGCCAGCACCTGGCGCTGACCGGTGACTACGACCTGTTGATCCTCGATGTGATGCTGCCAGGTCGCGATGGCTGGCAGATCCTCCAGGCCGTACGCAACGCCGGGCTCGACATGCCGGTACTGTTCCTTACCGCACGGGACGCCGTGGAAGACCGGGTGCATGGCCTGGAACTGGGCGCCGACGATTACCTCGTCAAGCCCTTCGCCTTCTCCGAACTGCTGGCCCGGGTGCGCAGCCTGTTACGCCGTGGCAGCAGCCCCCCCCAGGAAACCAGCCTGCAACTGGCCGACCTGCGCATGGACCTGATCCGCCGCCGGGTAGAGCGCGACGGCCAGCGCATCGACCTGACGGCCAAGGAGTTTTCCCTGCTGGAACTGCTGCTGCGCCGCCAGGGCGAAGTACTGCCCAAGTCGCTGATCGCCTCCCAGGTGTGGGACATGAACTTCGACAGCGATACCAACATCATCGAAGTCGCGATCCGCCGCCTGCGCCTGAAGGTCGACGACAACTTTCCCAACAAGCTGATCCATACGGTACGCGGCATGGGCTACGTGCTTGAGGAGCGGTTCAGTTGATGAAACGGATTTCCCTGGCCAGCCGCCTGGCACTGCTGTTTGCTGGCTGTACCGCCGTGGTTTCGCTGCTGGCGGGCGTACTGTTCAACCATGCCAGCGAGGCGCACTTTATCGAGCTGGACCAGCAGTTGCTCGACGGCAAGCTGATAGCGCTGCGCAGCACATTGCAAGGTGCCGACACGCCAGAACGATTTGCCTTACGAGAAACAACGCTGCGAGAAGAACTCAATCGCCAGCCCGACCTGGCCCTGCGCATCACCGCCGGCGATCAGCGCTGGTTCGACGGCGCTCCCGGCATCACCCTGCCCCAGGCGCCTGGCCTGCACAGTTTGCAGAATGCCGGGACCGATTACCGCGTGTATAACGTGCCCCTGGTACCTGGCAATCTTGAATCGCCACAACTGACGCTGATGCTCGACATCACCCATCACCAACACTTCCTGCAACGCATGCAGCATCTGATCTGGCTGACCGTCGGCCTTTCCGCCCTGGCCACCGCCCTGCTCGGCGCCTGGGCCGCCCGCAGCGGGTTGCGGCCACTGCGGCGCATGAGCGAAGTCGCCAGCGGCGTGTCTGCCCACTCCCTGACCCAGCGCCTGCCCCAGGAACAAATGCCCGCCGAACTGGCGGAACTCGCCCAGTCCTTCAACGCGATGCTTGGCCGCCTGGACGATGCCTTCCAGCGCCTTTCGGCGTTTTCTGCCGACATCGCCCATGAACTGCGCACGCCACTGTCGAATTTGCTGACACAGACCCAAGTCATCCTCACGCATCCACGGGCGCTGGAGGACTACCGCGAAGCCCTGCACAGCAACCTGGAAGAACTGCAATGGATGGCGCAGTTGGTCAACGACATGCTGTACCTGGCCAAGGCGGACCATGGGCTGCTGGTGCCCAAGCGCGAAACCCTGGTGCTGGCGGACGAGGTGGAGGCATTGCTGGAGTTTTTCGCGCCGCTGGCGGAGGACGTCCAGGTGCGGCTGGTTCGGGAAGGCAGCGCCAGCACTTCAGGTGACCGCAGCATGTTGCGCCGGGCGATTTCCAACCTGCTGGATAACGCGTTGCGGTTCACCCCGCCGGGTGGCGAAGTCAGCGTGCGGATTGTCGAGGGGATGCAAGGCGTGACGCTGAGTGTGGAAAACACCGGGGAAGGCATTCCCGAGGCATTGTTGCCACGGTTGTTTGACCGGTTTTACCGGGCAGATCCGGCGCGTCATGAAGGGAGCAGCGAGCATGCGGGGCTGGGTTTGGCGATTACCCAGTCGATTGTGCGGGCCCATGGGGGGCGGATTTTCTGTGAGTCGGGGGCGGGATGGGCGAGGTTTGTGATGGAGTTGCCGCAGGGGTATTGATGCAAGCTGTAGCGGCCCTTTCGCGAGCAAGCCCGCTCCCACATTTTGACCGGGTGCATTCAGGAAGAACGCGGTCAAAATGTGGGAGCGGGCTTGCTCGCGAAGGCGGTCTTAAGAATTACGAATACCTGAGGGCATGCGCCGGCTCAATCTTCGCCGCGCGATATGCCGGATAGATGGTCGCCAAAAAGCTCAACACAAACCCCGCCGAGCAAATCAGCAACACATCCCCACCCTGCAACTGCGAAGGCAGGTTGCTGACGAAATACACGTCCGAACTGAAGATATGCTGCCCGGTCACCCGTTCCAGCCAACCCACCAGTTCACTGACGTTCAGCGCCGCAATCACGCCGAGGATTCCACCGATCAAGGTACCGACGATCCCGATCACCGTCCCCTGCACCATGAAGATCGCCATGATCTGCCGCGGCGTGGCGCCAATGGTGCGCAGGATCGCAATGTCGGCGCCCTTGTCGTTCACCACCATGATCAAGGTCGCGATGATGTTGAACGCCGCCACCGCGACGATCATCAGCAACAGCAGGCCTATCATGGTTTTTTCCATCTTCATCGCGCTGAACAGGCTGCCCTGGGTGTGGGTCCAGTCGTCGGCCTTGTAGTCGGCACCGAGGCTGGCGGCGATATCCGCCGAGACCTTGGGTGCGGCATACAAGTCTTTCACCGCCAGGCGCACGCTTTGCACCTGGTTCGGCTCCCAATGCTGTATCTCGGCGGCGTCGGCCATGTGGATCAGGGCCATGGAGCCATCCAGCTCCGCGCCCACCTTGAACACACCCACCACGTTCAAACGCTGCATACGCGGGGTGATGCCACCGGGCGCACTGCTGATTTCCGGTACGATCAGGGTCAGCTTGTCACCGACATTCAGGCGAAAACGCCGGGCGGTGATTTCGCCGATCACCACACCGAACTCGCCCGGTTTCAGGTCTTCCAGATGGCCCTGGACGATGTGCTGGGCCACGATCGACACCTTGCCTTCCTGGGCCGGATCAACGCCACTGATCTCGATCGGCTGCATCGCGCCCTTGTAGGAGAGCATGCCGTCCATCTGTGTGAACGGTACGGCAGCAGTGACTTCCGGATTCTTCATCGCGGCATCTGCCACCGGCTGCCAGTCGCTGATGGGCTTCACGCCAACGATGGTCGCGTGGGGCACCATGCCGAGGATGCGTGAGCTCATTTCCCGCTGGAAACCGTTCATGACCGACAACACCACGATCATCGCCAGCACGCCGAGGGCGAGGCCGATCATCGAGGTCATCGAGATAAACGAAACAAAACGGTTGCGGCGCTTGGCGCGGGTATAGCGCGTGCCGATGAAAATCGATAACGGTCTGAACATTCGCGGGCACCGTTGAAAAAATAGAAAACCCGGCGCTTGGCGCCGGGCTTGAAACAGGTCAGATGGCGACCAGATGACCTTCCTGCAGGTGCAACACACGGTCCATCTGGCGGGCCATGCTCATGTCATGGGTCACCACCAGGAACGCAGTGCGCATCTGGGTGCTCAACTCCAGCATCAAGTCCTTGATGCCCTGGGCGGTATGGGAGTCGAGGTTGCCGGTCGGCTCGTCGAGCATCACCAGGCCGGGGTTGTTGACCAGGGCACGGGCAATTGCCACACGCTGGCGCTCGCCGCCGGACAATTCAGCCGGCTTGTGCTCCAGGCGATGGCCCAGGCCGACGCGCTCCAGCAACGCCTGGGCACGCTGGCGTGCTTCCGGGATCGCGGTCTTGCCGATCAACAGCGGCATGCAGACGTTTTCCAGGGCGGTGAACTCGGGCAGCAAGTGGTGGAACTGGTACACAAAACCCAGCGAACGGTTGCGCAACTGGCCACGGGCCTTCTCGCCCAGGGCCGACAACTCTTCGCCGGCCAGCCAGACGCTGCCCTGGGACGGCGTATCAAGGCCGCCCAACAGGTTGAGCAAGGTACTTTTACCGGAACCGGAACTGCCGACGATCGCCACGCGTTCGCCCGGGTGCAGTTCCAGCTGCAGGTTGGACAGCACCACCACGGACTCCGGGCCTTCCTCGTAGGATTTGCCCAGGTTGCGGCAGCTCAGGATTGCTTTTTCACTCATGCCCGATTCACTCATAACGTAAAGCCTGCGCCGGCTGGGTACGTGCCGCGCGCCAGGCTGGATACAGGGTGGCAAGGAAACTCAGGACCAACGCGGCGCCGCCGACCATCAATACGTCCTGGCTCTGCACCTGGGACGGCAAGTAGTCGATGAAGTAGACGTCGGAGTTCAAGAATTTGTGGCCGATCAACACTTCCAGCCCGGCGATAGCAGCGCTGACGTTCAGCGCGGCGAGAATCCCCACCACGGTGCCGATCAAGGTGCCGACGACGCCGATCACCGTGCCCTGGACCATGAAGATCGCCATGATCTGCCCCGGCGTGGCGCCAAGGGTGCGCAGGATCGCGATGTCGCCCTTCTTGTCGTTCACCACCATCACCAGCGTGGAGATGATGTTGAAGGCGGCGACGGCGACGATCAGCAGCAACAGCAGGCCGATCATGGCTTTTTCCATGCGGATGGCCTGGTACAGGTTGCCGTGGGTATGGGTCCAGTCGCGGGCGTAGTACTGGTTTTCACCCAGGTGCTGGGCGATTTCCCACGAGGTACGCGGCGCGTCGAACAGGTCGTTGAATTTCAGGCGCAAGCCCTGGACCTGGTCCGGCTTCCAGCGATGCAGGCGGGCCAGGTCGGTCAGGTTGGTCAGGCCCAGGTAGCCGTCGATCTCACCGGCGCCGACATGGAAGATGCCGACCACGGTAAAGCGCTTCATGCGCGGGAACATGCCCGCCGGAGTCACGGTGACTTCCGGCGCGACGAAGGTCAGCTTGTCGCCGATGCCCACGCCGAGCTTGGCCGCCGCCTTGTCACCGATAGCGATGCCAAAGCTGCCGGGCGACAAGTCGTCCAGTTTGCCCTGCTGCATGAAGTTATCGATGATCGAGACATTGCGTTCCTGCGCCGGGTCGATGGCATTGAGCAGGACTTTCTGCACCTTGCCGTCGTTGGTCAACAGGCCCTGCATCTGGGTGAAGGGCGCAACCGCCAGCACTTTGGGGTTCTGCTTGACCTTCGCGGCCAGGCTTTGCCAGTCGCTGATGGGCTCACCCGACTCGATGGTCGCGTGGGGCACCATGCCCAGCACGCGGGTGCGCATCTCATGATCGAAGCCGTTCATCACCGACAGCACCACAATCATCACGACAACGCCAAGGGCGAGCCCGATCATCGAGGTCAGGGAAATGAACGACACAAAATGATTGCGACGTTTTGCACGGGTATAACGCGTGCCAATAAATACGAAGAGAGGTCTGAACATGTCGGGGCTTGTTCGGAGGAAAAGAAGACGTCCTTGTGGCGGGGTCAGGTAAGCAGCTTTACACTCAGACCATCACCGCTGCCTTGGGTTCGCCATGTCGACATTAGATGAAGAAGATCGCCGCGAATACTACCGTATCGAGGACATGATCGCACTGGAAATTACCCCACTGTCGGGCCCGGAAGCGCTGAGCAAGGAAGTGTTGCTGGATGATTCGCCGCTGTTCAATCTGCTCAGCGAGTTGCACCTGAGTGAATTTGAATCCCAGCACTTGCTGCGCCAGATCGGCGAGCGGGACCGCACCCTGGCCGCCTTCCTCAAAGTGCAGAACAAACGCATGGATTTGCTCAGCCAGATCATGGCGCAAAGCCTGCTGGGCGAGATCGGTACGCCGCAGCCCGTGGTCATTTCCGAAGGCGGCATCGAGTTCCTGAACCCCACGGCGATCCAACCCGACAGCCACCTGGCGGTCAAGCTGGTGCTGATGCCGCAAGCCCTCGGGCTGTTGCTGCGAGCCAAGGTGACCCATTGCGATGCCAAGACCGGTGGCTTTGAAATCGGCACGGAATTCGAAGCCATGACCGATGCCCAACGCCAGTTGCTGGCACGCTATATCCTGCAGAAACAGGCCCAGGAACGGCGCCTGGCGCGGGAAAAAAGCGACGAATCCGACACCTGAATACGATCATTGAATGGCGCGTCGCGTCATCCATCCAGCCAGGAACCCTGGCGTAAAGGAGCAACTGTGACCCTGATTTATGGCCATCGCGGTGCCAAAGGCGAAGCACCGGAAAACACCCTGACCAGCTTCCAGGAATGCCTCAAGCACGGCGTACGCCGCTGCGAACTGGATTTGCACCTGTCCATGGACGGCGAGCTGATGGTCATCCACGACCCGACGCTCAAGCGCACCACCGATCGGCGCGGCAAGGTCGTCGAGTACTCAGCCGCCGACCTGGTCAAGATGGACGCGCGCAAAGGCGGCCCGGGCTGGGTCAACCCTTGCCCGATCCCGCGCCTGGAAGAGCTGTTCGAACAGTGCGACTTCGACCACTGGCAACTGGAAGTCAAAAGCGCATCGCGCACCCGCGCGGCAACCACCGTGCTGGCGATCCGGGAAATGGCTCAGCGTTTCGGGCTGATGGACAAGGTCACCGTGACCTCAAGCTCGCGGGAAGTGTTGAAAGCGGCGCTGGACCTCACCCCGGACCTGTCCCGCGGGCTGGTAGCCGAATACGCCTGGCTCGACCCGTTGAAGGTCGCGGCCAACTATGGCTGTGAGATTCTGGCGTTGAACTGGACGTTGTGCACCCCTGAGCGTCTGGAAAAAGCCCAGCGCCAGGGTTTGCACGTGTCCGTGTGGACCGTCAACGAACCCGCGCTGATGCGCAGGCTCGCCGACTTCGGCGTAGATAGCCTGATTACAGACTTTCCCGGTTTGGCCACTGCCACCCTCGGGAATTACTGAAATCGGTCTCCCCGGCCGGCTCAGGCCACCGGCCGGAGCCGCTCAAAAAAGCCGGTTGAGGCCGTCGTAGGCCGCTACCCGATAGGCTTCAGCCATGGTCGGGTAGTTGAACGTGGTGTTGACGAAATACTTGAGGGTATTCAGCTCACCCGGCTGGTTCATGATCGCCTGGCCGATGTGCACGATCTCCGACGCCTGATAGCCGAAGCAATGCACGCCCAGCACTTCCAGAGTCTCGCGGTGGAACAGGATCTTCAGCATGCCCTGGGGCTCACCGGCGATCTGCGCACGCGCCATGCTCTTGAAGAACGCCTTGCCGACTTCATAAGGCACCTTGGCCTTGGTCAGTTCGTGCTCGTTCTTGCCGATCGAGCTGATCTCGGGAATCGTGTAGATCCCGGTCGGCACGTCGTTGACGTAGCGCCAGCTGCCGTTGTCGACAATGCTGCCAGCGGCCGAGCGGCCCTGGTCATGGGCGGCACTGGCCAGGCTCGGCCAGCCGATCACGTCACCGGCACCGTAGATGTTCGGCACGCAGGTACGGTAGTTCTCGTCGACTTCGATCTGGCCACGGCTGTTGACCTTGACCCCGATGTTTTCCATGCCCAGCTTGTCGGTGTTGCCGGTTCGGCCGTTGCACCACAGCAAGGCGTCGGCCTTGATCTTCTTGCCGGATTTCAGGTGCAGGATCACACCGTTGTCCAGGCCTTCGACCCGCTCGTACTCTTCGTTGTGGCGCACGGTGATGTTGTTGTTGCTGAAGTGGTAACTCAACGCCTGGGAAATTTCCGAGTCGAGGAAGCTCAGCAACTGGTCGCGGTTATCCACCAGCTCGACCAATACACCCAGGCCGCTGAAGATCGAGGCGTATTCACAGCCGATCACGCCGGCGCCGTAGATGATCAGTTTGCGCGGGGTGTGGCCCAGGCTGAGGATGGTGTCGCTATCGTAGATACGCGGGTGGTGGAAATCGATATCCGCCGGGCGATACGGACGCGAGCCGGTGGCGATGATGATGTGCTTGGCTACCAGCTTCTCGACCACGCCGTTGGCGCAGACCACTTCGACGGTTTGCTCGTCGGCGAAGCTGCCGGTGCCGAAGAACAGGTCGACGCGGTTACGGGCATAGAAGCCGGTACGCGAGGCAACCTGTTTGGAAATGACTTTTTCAGCGCTCTTGAGCACGTCCGGGAACGAAAACCAGCGCGGCTCACCAATGGCCCGGAACATCGGGTTGGTGTTGAACTGCATGATCTGGCGCACCGAGTGACGCAAGGCCTTGGACGGGATGGTACCCAGGTGGGTGCAGTTACCGCCGACCTGGCGACGGCTATCGACCATCGCCACCTTGCGCCCTGCTTTGGCGGCGTTCATCGCCGCACCTTCTCCAGCTGGGCCGGAACCCAGTACCACCACGTCGTAGTTGTAGACAGCCATGCGTACTCCTCAGAACAGGCCAGGGCGCACGGTTGGACGCCTGGCTAAATCATGCCGCGGCCAGCGGTCATGAAGGATCAATGTGGCTCAAGTGTGTGAGCCGGGGCACAGTCTATAGAACGCTCAACGTCGCGCACATTAACCCTTGGTCGCGTCGTAGGCCAGTTTTGCCTTTACTACACGGCGCTCGTTATTGAATTAACCTGTAGGCAAGCACCTTTTCAGGACTGGCCATTATGAAGCATGTCGTCATTTGTTTATTGCTGATGTTTTCGGTCCCGGTTCTGGCGAATGAGGCTGATCGCCTCAAACAAGCCGATTTTCCGGCGCAATCTCATCAACTGGTGCTGAAAAACCAGGCCGTCCTGACCTACCTGTGGGCAGACGTCTATGCGGCGGCATTGTTCGCCCCGGCTGACCTGAGCGCCAAACAAGCCCTGGATCAGCAAAAAGACCTGCGCCTGGAGCTGTATTACTTTCGCGATATCGACCGCAACGATGTGATCAAGGCCGCCACTGCCACCCTCGAACGTCAGCAAACACCCGCCACCCTCGCCCGCCTGAAGCCTGAACTGGATCAATTGCACAAAAGCTTCCGCAACATCCGCAGCGGCGACCGTTATGCGCTGGACTTCCAGCCTCAGCGCGGCCTGAACCTGGAAATCAACGGCACGGTGGTGTTCAGCAGTCGCAATGACGAGCTGGCCAAGGCTTACCTGGGAATCTGGCTGGCACCAAAGGGCTTGTCCGACAGCCTGCGTAACACCCTCCTCAACTGATCGCAAAAACCCTGTGGGAGCAGGCTTGCTCGCGAATGCGGTGTGTCAGTGGCTCATAAGCTGACTGACACACCGTTTTCGCGAGCAAGCCCGCTCCCACATTGGATTTTCATCACCCGGAGGCCTGCGGCAATTTGCCAGCTTGCTATCGGTTTTTTGTTGCCTGTGCTGGCTTATACACATATCGTTACAAAACTGTTCAGCGCCAGCCTCGTGCCAGAGCTTCAACAGCAAGGACGGTTGCGACCAGGGATTACTAATAAGATAGCCAAAATGAGTGCATGACATGTCCACTACAACGGGCAAGGGCAAGGCGATCTTTCGCGTTGTCAGCGGTAACTTCCTTGAGATGTTCGACTTCATGGTCTACGGCTTCTACGCCACGGCCATTGCCAAGACATTTTTCCCCACCGACAGCGCGTTCGCGTCCCTGATGCTGTCCCTGGCGACCTTTGGTGCCGGGTTCCTGATGCGTCCTCTGGGCGCGATTTTCCTCGGTGCCTATATCGACCGGCACGGCCGTAAAAAGGGCCTGGTGATCACCCTGGCGATGATGGCCGCCGGTACCGTGCTGATCGCCTGCGTTCCCGGGTATGCCACCCTGGGTGTCGCGGCGCCGCTGATCGTGTTGTTCGGCCGCCTGCTGCAAGGTTTCTCCGCCGGTGTCGAACTGGGCGGCGTGTCGGTGTACCTGGCGGAAATCGCCACTCCAGGCCGTAAAGGCTTCTTCGTCAGTTGGCAGTCCGCCAGCCAGCAAGCTGCGGTGGTATTCGCCGGCCTGCTGGGCGTAGGCCTCAACCACTGGCTCAGCCCGGAAGAAATGGGTGACTGGGGCTGGCGCGTGCCGTTCCTGATCGGCTGCCTGATCGTGCCGGTGATCTTCGTGATTCGTCGCTCCCTGGAAGAAACCCCGGAATTCCAGGCGCGCAAACACCGCCCTACCCTGCAGGAAATCGTCCGCTCGATCGGCCAGAACTTCGGCATCGTCATCGCCGGCATGGCGCTGGTGGTGATGACCACCGTGTCGTTCTACCTGATCACCGCCTACACCCCGACCTTCGGCAAGGCCGAACTGCACCTTTCGGACTTCGACGCGCTGCTGGTCACCGTGTGCGTCGGCATCTCGAACTTCATCTGGCTGCCGGTGATGGGGGCGGTGTCCGACAAGATCGGGCGTAAACCCCTGCTGCTGGGGGCGACTATTCTGGCGATCCTCACCGCTTATCCAGCGCTGTCCTGGCTGGTGGCCAATCCGAGCTTCAGCCATCTGCTGATCGTGCTGCTCTGGCTGTCGTTCCTGTATGGCTCGTACAACGGCGCGATGGTTGTAGCGCTGACCGAAATCATGCCAGTAGAAGTGCGCACCACCGGTTTCTCCCTGGCCTATAGCCTGGCAACGGCGACCTTTGGTGGTTTCACACCAGCGGCGTGTACCTACCTGATCCATGTGCTGGACAACAAGGCCGCACCGGGCATCTGGCTCAGCGGCGCGGCGGTGCTGGGCTTGATCGCCACATTGATTCTGTTCAAGGGCAACCGGCATGAACTGCGTACCGCGCAGGCCTCTGTAGTCGGCGGCGCTTGATAGGTCGCTTTCGCGAGCAAGCCCGCTCCCACATTTGAAATGTATTCACAAATCAAAATGTGGGAGCTGGCTTGCCTGCGATGAGGCCGGTACAAGCAACACAAAAACAACAGACATAAAAAAGCCCCGAACCAGTCGGGGCTTTTTCATTTACCGCTGATGCTTAGCGCGGGAATGCTGGCGGGTTAACCCCAGCCATGTCTTCCATCACGCGAACCACCTGGCAGCTGTAACCGAATTCGTTGTCGTACCAGACGTACAGAACAACGCGGTTGTCTTGAGTGATGGTCGCTTCAGCGTCCACCACACCGGCGTGGCGCGAGCCCACGAAGTCGGTGGAAACCACTTCCTGCGAATTGACGAAGTCGATTTGCTTGTGCAGATCGGAGTGCAGCGCCATGTAGCGCAGGTACTCGTTCATCTCTTCACGGGTGGCGGCTTTCTCAAGGTTCAGGTTGAGAATGGCCATCGACACGTTCGGCGTCGGAACACGGATCGCGTTACCGGTCAGCTTGCCGGCCAGCTCAGGCAGGGCCTTGGCAGCAGCGGTGGCAGCACCGGTCTCGGTGATCACCATGTTCAGCGCGGCGCTACGGCCACGGCGATCGCCCTTGTGGAAGTTGTCGATCAGGTTCTGGTCGTTGGTGTACGAGTGAACCGTTTCAACGTGACCGTTAACGATGCCGAACTTGTCATTCACAGCCTTCAGCACCGGCACGATGGCGTTGGTGGTGCAGGAAGCGGCGGACACGATCTTGTCGTCAGCGGTGATTTCACCGTGGTTGATGCCGTGCACGATGTTCTTCAGCTTGCCCTTGCCAGGCGCAGTCAGGACAACGCGGTCGATACCTGGGCACGCCAGGTGCTGGCCCAGGCCCTCGGCATCACGCCACACACCGGTGTTGTCCACCAGCAGTGCGTCCTTGATGCCGTACTGGGTGTAATCCACCTCAGACGGGTTCTTCGCGTAGATCACCTGGATCAGGTTACCGTTGGCGGTGATGGTGTTGTTTTCTTCGTCGATGACGATGGTGCCGTTGAACGGACCGTGGACCGAGTCACGACGCAGCAGGCTGGCGCGCTTGGTCAGGTCGTTTTCAGCACCTTTACGCACCACGATGGCACGCAGGCGCAGGCCGTCGCCGCCACCGGTTTTTTCGATCAGGATGCGCGCCAGCAGGCGGCCGATACGACCGAAACCGTACAGCACAACGTCGGTGCCTTTGCGGGCTGCGGCGTTTTGCTGGCCAACCACGTCGGCCATTTCTTCACGTACGAACTGCTCGGCGGTGCGGCCAGCGCCTTCCTTGCGGAATTTATAGGCCAGCTTGCCCAGGTCTACCGAAGCCGCGCCGAGCTTGAGCTCGCTCATGGCTTTAAGCAGAGGGAATGTTTCGTGGACGGAGAGTTCGCTATCGTCGGCAGAACGATGGCGAGCAAAGCGATGAGCCTTGAGAATCGCGATGACTGATTGGTTGATCAGGCTGCGGCCATAGATCGAGCTCACCACGTTGTTATTGCGGTATAGCTGACCGATAAGCGGAATCATCGCTTCAGCGAGTGCTTCACGGTCGATCCATTCACCAAGACACTGGTCGGGCTTCTGAGTCACGGGAACCTTCCACATGTAGGGGCAGAAAAAAGGGGCTACATTATGCCGCCCGACCGCCCTCGGAGCAATGCGCGGCCCGCAACAAAACCCCTTGCAAAAAAATATCGCCCCTCTGCAGCCCAGTAAATACGCGGCTTCCAGCGCACCCCCTGTTGGACCAATGTGACAAAGTGTCCGTAACCCTCCGAAACATACACCGATTTCGGCACTACATAATGAGTCAAAAGGCACCTTTGTTTGTCTTAGCCACTACATTTCCTACAAACCGTAATAGGCTCAGTCAGCAACTGACAGGCGGCACTCCGGGCCGTTACAATTACCGACTTTGTCGCAACGCTTGGAGCTCAACCTTCCGTGCCCGTTCTGCGTCTACCGCTTCTCCCTGCCGCGGCAGGTAAACAGCACTGGGGCAATCTGCCCGGTGCCGCCCTGAGCCTGGCCATCGCCGAGGCTGCCAGCGCTGCCAAGCGCTTTACCCTGCTGCTCACCGCCGACAGCCAAAGTGCCGAGCGGCTGGAACAGGAGCTGAGTTTCTTCGCCCCCGATTTGCCGGTACTGCATTTCCCGGACTGGGAAACCCTGCCCTACGATCTGTTCTCGCCGCACCAGGACATCATTTCCCAGCGCATCGCCAGCCTGTACCGCTTGCCGGAACTGGCCCACGGCGTGCTGGTGGTGCCGATCACCACGGCCCTGCACCGCTTGGCACCGACCAAGTTCCTGCTGGGCAGCAGCCTGGTGCTGGATATCGGCCAGAAGCTCGATGTGGAGCAGATGCGCACCCGGCTTGAGGCCAGCGGCTATCGCTGCGTCGACACGGTGTACGAGCACGGTGAGTTCGCCGTGCGTGGCGCGTTGATCGACCTGTTCCCGATGGGCAGCAAACTGCCCTACCGGATCGACCTGTTCGACGACGAAATCGAAACCCTGCGCACCTTCGATCCGGAAAACCAGCGCTCCATCGACAAGGTGCAGTCGATCAAGCTGCTGCCGGCCCGGGAGTTCCCGCTGCAAAAAGACGCGGTCACGCGCTTCAAGGCACGTTTCCGCGAGCGCTTCGACGTGGATTTCCGTCGCTGCCCGATCTTCCAGGACTTGAGCAGCGGGATTACCCCCGCCGGTATCGAGTATTACCTGCCGCTGTTCTTCGACGAAACCTCCACGCTCTTCGATTACCTGCCTCAGGACACCCAGGTGTTCTCGCTGCCAGGCATCGAACAGGCAGCGGAGAATTTCTGGAATGACGTGCGCAACCGTTATGAAGAACGCCGCGTCGACCCGTCCCGTCCTTTATTGCCACCGGCCGAGCTGTTCCTGCCGGTGGAAGACTGCTTCGCCCGCCTGAAAAACTGGCCGCGGGTAGTCGCCAGCCAGCAGGACGTGGATGCAGGCGCCGGCCGCGAGCGCTTTCCGGCGCAAGCGCTGCCGAACCTGGCGATTGAAGCCAAGGCCAACCAGCCGCTGGAAGCGCTGTCGAATTTCCTCGGTGACTTCCCCGGCCGCGTGCTGTTTACCGCCGAGTCCGCCGGGCGCCGCGAGGTGCTGCTGGAGCTGTTGGAACGCCTGAAGCTGCGGCCGAAAACCGTCGACAGCTGGCCGGACTTTGTCGCGAGCAAGGATCGCCTGGCGATCACCATCGCACCGCTGGACGAAGGGCTGCTGCTGGACGACCCGGCCCTGGCACTGATTGCCGAGAGCCCGCTGTTCGGTCAGCGGGTGATGCAGCGCCGCCGCCGGGAAAAGCGCGCCGATGCCAACAACGATGCGGTGATCAAGAACCTCACCGAGCTGCGCGAAGGCGCGCCGGTGGTGCATATCGACCACGGCGTGGGCCGTTACCTGGGCCTGCAGACCCTGGAGATCGACAACCAGGTGGCCGAATTCCTCACCATGGAATACGCCGAGGGCGCCAAGCTCTACGTGCCCGTGGCCAACCTGCACCTGATCGCCCGCTACACCGGCAGCGACGACGCCCTCGCGCCGTTGCACCGCCTGGGCTCCGAGACCTGGCAGAAAGCCAAGCGCAAGGCCGCCGAACAGGTACGCGATGTGGCCGCCGAGTTGCTCGACATCTATGCCCGCCGCGCCGCCCGCGAAGGTTATGCGTTTGCCGACCCAAAAGCCGACTACGCCACCTTCAGCGCCGGCTTCGCCTTCGAAGAAACCCCGGACCAGCAAACCACCATCGACGCCGTGCGCGCCGACATGCTGGCGCCCAAGCCGATGGACCGCCTGGTGTGCGGCGACGTGGGCTTCGGCAAGACCGAAGTGGCAATGCGCGCAGCGTTTATTGCGGTGCACGGTGGCCGCCAAGTGGCGATCCTCGTCCCCACCACCCTGCTCGCCCAGCAGCACTACAACAGCTTCCGCGACCGCTTTGCCGACTGGCCAGTGACCGTGGAAGTGATGAGCCGCTTCAAATCGGCCAAGGAAGTGAATGCGGCCATCGCCGACCTGGCGGAAGGCAAGATCGACATTGTCATCGGCACTCACAAGCTGCTGTCGGATGACGTGAAGATCAAGAACCTCGGGCTGGTGATCATCGACGAAGAGCACCGCTTCGGGGTTCGCCAGAAAGAACAGCTCAAGGCCCTGCGCAGTGAAGTCGACATCCTGACGCTCACCGCCACGCCGATTCCGCGCACGCTGAACATGGCGGTGTCGGGCATGCGCGACCTGTCGATCATCGCCACGCCGCCGGCGCGCCGGTTGTCGGTGCGCACCTTCGTCATGGAGCAGAACAAAAGCACGGTCAAGGAAGCCCTGCTGCGCGAGTTGCTGCGCGGCGGCCAGGTGTACTACCTGCACAACGATGTAAAAACCATCGAGAAATGCGCCGCCGACCTCGCCGAACTGGTGCCGGAAGCACGGATCGCCATCGGCCACGGGCAGATGCGCGAGCGCGAACTCGAACAGGTGATGAGCGACTTCTATCACAAGCGCTTCAACGTGCTGATCGCCTCGACCATCATCGAGACCGGCATCGACGTGCCGAGCGCCAACACCATCATCATCGAGCGCGCCGACAAGTTCGGCCTGGCGCAGCTGCACCAGCTGCGCGGCCGGGTCGGGCGCAGTCACCACCAGGCGTATGCCTATCTGCTGACACCGCCGCGCCAGCAGATCACTTCCGACGCCGAGAAGCGCCTGGAAGCGATCGCCAACACCCAGGACCTCGGCGCCGGCTTTGTGCTGGCCACCAACGACCTGGAAATCCGCGGCGCCGGCGAACTGCTGGGCGACGGCCAGAGCGGGCAGATCCAGGCCGTCGGCTTCACCCTGTATATGGAAATGCTCGAGCGCGCAGTGAAGTCCATCCGCAAGGGCGAACAACCGAACCTCGACCAACCGCTGGGTGGCGGCCCGGAGATCAACCTGCGCCTGCCGGCGCTGATCCCCGAAGACTACCTGCCGGATGTGCACGCGCGACTGATCCTGTACAAGCGCATCGCCTCGGCCACCGACGAAGAAGGTCTCAAGGACCTTCAAGTGGAGATGATCGACCGCTTCGGCCTGTTGCCGGAGCCGACCAAGAACCTGGTGCGCCTGACCCTGCTCAAATTGCAGGCGGAGCAACTGGGCATCAAGAAGGTCGACGCCGGCCCGCAAGGCGGGCGTATCGAATTCGAAGCGCAGACGCCGGTGGACCCATTGGTGCTGATCAAGCTGATTCAGGGCCAGCCCAATCGGTACAAGTTCGAAGGGGCTACGCTGTTCAAATTCATGGTACCGATGGAACGCGCCGAAGAACGCTTTAATACACTGGAGGCGCTGTTTGAGCGCCTCATCCCGAAATCTGCTTGAAGGACGCCCCAATGCGCCTGTTCCGCATTTTGAGCTTGTTGTTGGTGGTCGTTGCGCCTTCGGCGTTCGCCGACAGCCCGTACCTGGTGGAGATGATCCTGGTGCGCCAGAACGCCGAGCCGGTGATCAACAGCCGTGCGGCGCCGGAAAACTGGGACGCCGGCGCACCACGCCTGGGGACTGACAAAATGAGCCCGCCACGACTGGGCAATATTGTCGAGAAGCTGCAAGCCAGCAGCGACTACACCGTATTGCTGCACAAGTCCTGGGAACAGAATCTCGGTGAGCAACCGGTGAAGCTGGCCATCAGCGATGGCCAGGAACAGTTCGGCCAGTTCCCCATCGAAGGCACCCTGAACCTGCAGCTTGGACGCTTTACCGATATCGACGCGGACTTCTGGGTTAACCAGTTCGACGCCAACGGCAGCGTCATCGCCAGCGAACACCTCAGCCAGCAAGACGTGCGCACCAAGAACAACCAGCTCAACTACCTGGACGGCGGCCACCTCGCCCTGCTGATCAAGATCACTTCGCTGACCGCCAAGCCGCCCAGCGCTCCACCGCCCGATGTCCAGGACTGATCCAGCACCATGCCCCTGACGTCGTCGTTGACCAAACCCCTGGCCCCTTCGTGGGCCAATCGCTTTAAAGAGCAAAGCCTCGAGCGTGGCCGACGCTACGCCCTGGAAAACCGCGTGCGTATCGTCGAGTCCGGCGACAGCACCATCATTGCCAGCTGCGAAGGCTCGGGTGGCAATGTCTACCGCCAGACCATCTCCCTGCGCGAATCCGCCAAGGGCACGTTGATCCTGGTGGACAGCCGCTGCACGTGCCCCGTGCACACCAACTGCAAACACATCGCCGCCGTGCTGCTCAAGGTCCAGGAAACCCTGGCCTACCCGGCGGCGGCCCAGGATGCCGAGTTGCTGGAGAAGCTCCAGGCGGTGCTGGATAACCGCGTGGTGTTGCCGCAAGTGGTGATGGAAGACGTGCAACCGGTGCCGCGCCTGTGGCTGGCGAGTATCGAGTTCAGTGCCTTCGAACCGCGCAACGGCAAGATGCAGCGTTATATCCAGCATCGCGCGGCGTTGTCCTTCAACTATTTGGGCAACTACGTCAGCGGCCAGAAGAACGCCGACATTATCGTGCGCCAGGAACAGCAGAGCCTGCGGATCAAGCGCCACCCCGAGGTGGAGCAGCAGTTTCGCGAACAACTGCGCCTGCTGGGCTTCAAGATCGCCACCCGCCAGAGCAAGGCCCTGCCGGAAAGCGCCGGCGAGCTGTTCGAGATGGTTAATGACAGCGCGTGGCTGAACTTCACCCTGAATGCCTCGCCGAACCTGCGCGCCCAGGGCTGGGAACTACAGATCGATGAGGATTTCGGTTTTGACCTGAGCGCCGTCGACGACTGGTACGCCAGCGTCGACGAAGTGCCGGAGCGTGACTGGTTCGACTTGGAGCTGGGGATCATCGTCAACGGCGAACGCCTGAGTTTGCTGCCGATCCTGTTGAACCTGATGCGCTCTCACACCGAGATCCTCAACCCGGAAAAACTCGCCCGGCGCCGTGATGACGAACTGATCCTGGTGAACATTCCCGGCCTGCCCAACGGCCACGGCCCGCTGCAAGTGGCGCTGCCTTATGGCCGGCTGAAACCGGTGCTGGCAACCCTGGGCGAGTTCTACCTGCAAGAGCCCGGCACCACCGCGCTGCGCCTGGCCAAGGCCGACGCGATTCGCCTGAACCCGCTGGAAGACCTGCCGCTGCAATGGGAAGGCGGCGAAAAGATCCGCAACTTCGCCCAGCGCCTGCGGGACATCAAGGATTTCAGCTGCGAAGCGCCGGAAGGCTTGAACGCAACGTTGCGCCCTTATCAACTGGAAGGCCTGAGCTGGATGCAGTCGCTGCGCCAACTCGACGTCGGCGGGATTCTCGCGGATGACATGGGCCTGGGCAAAACCCTGCAAACCCTGGCGCATATTCTCAGCGAGAAAATCGCCGGACGCCTGGACCGCCCGTGCATGGTGGTGATGCCCACCAGCCTGATCCCGAACTGGCTCGACGAAGCGGCGCACTTCACGCCGCAGCTCAAAGTCATGGCGTTATACGGCGCGGGGCGCAAGAAACATTTCCCTCAGTTGCAGGACTACGACCTGCTGCTGACCACCTACGCCCTGCTGCCCAAGGACATCGAGCAACTGGCCGCCCTGCCCTTGCACGTGCTGATCCTTGACGAAGCGCAGTACATCAAGAACCCCAACAGCAAGGCGGCCCAGGCGGCCCGCGAGCTGAACGCCCGCCAGCGCCTGTGCCTCAGCGGTACACCGCTGGAAAACCACTTGGGCGAGCTGTGGTCGCTGTTCCACTTCCTGCTGCCGGGTTGGCTGGGGGACGTGAAGAGCTTCAACCGCGATTACCGCGTACCGATCGAAAAGCGCGGCAGCGATGTGCGATTGCAGCACCTCAATGGTCGGATCAAGCCGTTCCTGCTGCGTCGCACCAAGGAACAGGTGGCGACCGAGCTGCCGCCCAAGACCGAGATCATCCACTGGGTCGACCTCAACGAAGCCCAACGCGACGTGTACGAAACCATGCGCCTGGCGATGGACAAGAAAGTCCGCGACGAGATTACCCGCAAGGGTGTGGCGCGCAGCCAGATCATCATCCTGGAGGCGCTGCTCAAGTTGCGCCAGGTGTGCTGTGATTTACGCTTGGTCAATGATGCAACCCTGCCGGCAAAGGGCAGTAGCTCGGGCAAACTCGACAGCTTGATGGAGATGCTCGAAGAGCTGTTTGCCGAAGGCCGCAGGATTCTGCTGTTTTCCCAGTTCACTTCGATGCTGAGCCTGATCGAGGCCGAGTTGAAGAAGCGTGGCGTGGCTTATGCGCTGCTTACCGGTCAGACGCGGGATCGGCGCACGCCGGTGAAAGACTTCCAGAGCGGCAAGCTGCAGATCTTCCTGATCAGCCTGAAGGCAGGCGGCGTCGGACTTAACCTGACGGAAGCCGACACGGTGATTCACTACGACCCGTGGTGGAACCCGGCCACGGAGAACCAGGCCACCGACCGTGCGTATCGCATCGGCCAGGAGAAGCCGGTATTTGTGTACAAGATGATTGCCCGGGGCACCGTGGAAGAGAAAATCCAGCATTTGCAGCAGGAAAAGTCTGATCTGGCGGCGGGCGTTCTGGATGGGCGGACGACGGGGGATTGGAAGTTGGGGAATGAGGATATCGAGGCGTTGTTTGCGCCGTTGCCTCATAAGCAGGAAAAGCGCTGACTGTTAGATCGCCTTCGCGAGCAAGCCCGCTCCCACATTTGACCGCATATACCCTGGAGGAATGCGGTCGGATGTGGGAGCGGGCTTGCTCGCGAAGGGCGCACCGCAGTTGTCAGTCGATCAACTGAGCATCCCGCAGCGCACCCAACGCCGCCAACCAACGCGGATCCTGCTTGTACTCGGTCGACGCCACCGCCTGACCACGCATCCGCGCGATACGCGCCGACGGCGTGACCTTCATGCGCTGGGCGGCACTCAGGGCCAGCTCGGCGGCGGCGCGGTCGTTGCACACCAGGCCCATGTCGCAACCGGCAGTCAACGCCGCCTCAATACGACTGGCAGCATCACCGACCACATGAGCCCCCGCCATCGACAGGTCGTCACTGAAGATCACCCCGTCGAACTGCAACTCGCCACGCAGGATGTCCTGCAACCAGCGCCGGGAGAAGCCGGCCGGTTGCGCGTCCACTTGTGGATAAATCACATGGGCCGGCATGACGGCTGCCAGTTGCTTGCTCAGGCGCGCGAAAGGCACCAGGTCATTGGCGCGAATCTGTTCCAGGCTGCGCTCGTCGTTGGGAATGGCGACGTGGGAATCGGCTTCGGCCCAGCCGTGGCCGGGGAAGTGCTTGCCGGTGGCCGCCATACCGGCGCTGTTCATACCACGGATGAAGGCGCCCGCGAGCACGGCGGCGCGCTCGGGATCGCCTTCGAAGGCGCGAGTGCCCACGACGGCGCTGCGTTGGTAATCGAGGTCCAGCACCGGGGCGAAGCTCAGGTCCAGGCCAACCGCCAGCACTTCGGTTGCCATGATCCAACCGCACTGCTCGGCCAGTTGCTCCGCATTCGGGTTGTCGGCCAAGGCACGCATCGCCGGCAGACGCACAAACCCCTGACGCAAGCGTTGCACTCGGCCGCCTTCCTGATCGACCGCCAGCAACAGGTCCGGGCGCACGGCGCGAATCGCCGCGCTCAATTCACGCACCTGCCGAGGATGCTCGATATTGCGTGCAAAAATGATCAGGCCGCCCACCTCGGGCTGACGCAACAAGTGGCGATCCTCAGCCGTCAGCCAGGTGCCGGCAACGTCCACCATCAAAGAGCCTTGCAGGGCTTGGGTCATATAGCTTCCTTAAATAACGCACGCAGCCCGAAGCCCCCGCGAGATCGCATCGCCAGGATTGAATCTGGAGACGGACGCTCAGCGAGCGCAACGGGCTGTGGATAAATAGCTGAAATCGGCATGGGCGGCTAGCTTAGCGGATGCAAGCGGCCGCGCACACCCGGGAGGGGTTAAACCTTGGCCGGGACCGGTACTGACTTGCTGCGCGGGCGCAATTGGGCGGCGGCCATGGCCTGGTCGGTGACGCCGGTTTCGGCACGCATGCCGGCGGCGAGAAACGGCACCATCAGGCGCATGACCTGCTCGATGGAGGTGTTGACGCCGAAGTCGGTCTCGGCAATCGCACGCAGTGCCTTGATCCCGGACATGCTGAATGCCGCGGCACCGAGCATGAAGTGCACGCGCCAGAACAGTTCGATTGGCGGGATACGAGGGGCGGCTTCGTTGACCAGCAACATATAGCGGCGGAACACCTTGCCGTACATGTCTTCCAGATAGCGGCGCAGGTGGCCCTGGCTCTGGCTGAACGCCAGGCCCAACAGGCGCATGAAGATCGACAGGTCGTTGCCGCTGCGTGGCTGAACCACCAGGGCTTGCTCGACGAGGATCTCCAGCAGGTCTTCCAGGCTTGGCTTGTTTTCAGGCTTGGCCTGGCGACGCTCCAGCTCGCGGTCGAGGCTGATGCAGAAAGGCCCCAGGAAACGTGAGAACACGGCCTGGATCAGCGCCTTCTTGGAGCCGAAATGGTAGTTCACTGCCGCCAGGTTGACCCCGGCCTTGCTGGTAATCAGCCGCAATGAAGTTTCAGCAAATCCTTTTTCCGCGAACAACTGCTCGGCAGCATCGAGAATGCGTTCAACGGTTTCCGACTGGGCCATGGCTACTCCGCCTGACAAACACTTGTTTGAAACATACGTTTCAAGCTATGTCTTGTCAAGCCTGCAGGTCGGTTTGCGGCTGGCCGGTCAGCTATTTCATGGCCATTTAATCACATTCGCCAAGGTCTGTAGGCAGCGCTGTCTCCAGTGTGTAGGACAGGTGATAAATGACCGTCCAGCGGAGTGACTGAAAACGGTGATTGCCAAGCGCAGTCCACTGTATATAATCCCAGTCACTGTATAAAAAGACAGAGCGATCAACATGCTAAAACTGACGCCACGCCAAGCTGAGATTCTGGCTTTTATCAAGCGCTGCCTCGATGATAACGGCTACCCGCCGACCCGGGCGGAAATTGCGCTGGAACTGGGATTCAAGTCACCCAACGCCGCTGAAGAACACCTCAAGGCCCTCGCCCGCAAAGGCGCGATCGAGATGACCCCGGGTGCTTCACGCGGTATTCGTATCCCTGGCTTCGAAGCCAAGGCCGACGAGTCGACACTGCCGATCATCGGCCGCGTCGCAGCCGGTGCGCCGATCCTGGCGCAACAGCACGTCGAGGAATCCTGCAACATCAACCCGACCTTCTTCCATCCCCGTGCCGACTACCTGTTGCGGGTCCATGGCATGAGCATGAAGGACGTGGGCATTTTCGACGGCGACCTGCTGGCCGTCCACACCACACGTGAAGCTCGCAATGGCCAGATCGTCGTCGCCCGTATCGGCGATGAAGTGACGGTCAAACGCTTCAAGCGCGAAGGCAGCAAGGTCTGGCTCCTGGCCGAGAACCCCGAATTCGCGCCGATTGAAGTGAACCTGAAGGATCAGGACCTGGTGATTGAAGGCTTGAGCGTCGGCGTTATTCGCCGCTAACGGAGGCATCATGCAGTTCCTACAGACCCCACAACACACTCAACTGTCGCTGTTTGAGGCCTTTATGGCCCAGCCCCTTGCGCCCATCCTCAAGGAAGTGGTCGAAGCGCCCTGGAGCGCCGAACCCGAGGCGTTCAGTGAACTGTCGTTGCGCGGTGCTGCCGGGAACTGCCTGAGCCTGTTGGCGCCGATCCTTCGCGAACTGAGCGAGGAACAGGACGCCCGCTGGTTGACGCTGATCGCCCCGCCATCCAGCCTGACCCAGGCCTGGTTGCGGGATGCCGGCCTGAACCGCGAACGCATCCTGTTGCTGCAACCCCGTGGTGCTCAAAGCGCCCAGCAGTTGACCTGCGAAGCCTTGCGCCTGGGCCGTAGCCATACGGTGGTCAGCTGGCTGAACCCGCTGACCACAGCGGCCAGGCAGCAACTGATCAGCGCCGCCCGCACAGGTGATGCGCAAAGCTTGAACATTCGGTTGGGATAAAACGATACGCGGGTAACTGACAGCTGTCAGGATCCGCCATGACGCGAGGCTTCTTCAGAATTGAGAAGCCGATCTGCACAATTGAAGCCTGTAAAAAAGTCGACAGACGGACTCAGTGAAGAATCCGCGGGCCGTCTTCCTTTTCCGGTTCGCCTTCAGCCAGGCGCCCCGCCATCTGCACACCTACGCTCAACATGGCTTTTGCCACTTCCACGTGCTGGCCCTGCAGGAACGCTTTTGCGTCCTCGGAAAAATCCAAGATCACCAGAGAACCCTCGTCCTCAGCCCGGCGCAGCTCGATTCGGCCGTCGGGCAACTCAACAATTTCCAGAAAGGACGTTGGCATAAAAGTCTGTTCTCCACGAAAGGCCGGCATTATATCAGTCTTGTGGCGAGCGGGCTTGCCCGCATTGGGCTGAGCCGCGGCCCTCCGACAGCTGACACTGCCAGGCCTGAAAAGCCTTGGGGCTGCTTCGCAACCCAGCGGGAGCAAGCTCCCTCGCCACAAGAGCGGTAGTTGTCAGCGAGAAGCCTTCAGCACTCGTTCAATCCATCCCGAAACCGAATGGCCAACTTCTTCAGCTCCTGCCGCCAGCTTTCCAGCTCTTCCCGGCTCAACGGCTCGGGTCCTTCTTCGTCCAGGCTTACGGCCACGATCAGCGGCTGGGTCACATCGCCTTTGGGCGTGTGCTTCACCCGTGGCGGTTGGAACATCTCCGCGTGGGCTACCAGCAAGCGCGCCAGCCAACTGTCCGGGCTTTGCGCCATCTCCACCAGTTCGGCCAACTCCGGGATGGCCATGGACTCCAGCACATCCCGGTGGATGATCATTTCCGCACGCGGCGAGCCGGCCTGCGGCAGACGGTAGAACCCGGCAATCTCATGGCACAAGCCAAGCAAGGCGCCATACAGGTGGAACAGCGCGGCTTCACGCCCGGCCTGTACCAGCGCGATAGCGTTCATCTCCTTTCCTTCCTCGGCACGGCCAAGGGCTTCCAGGGACAAACCCGCGAAGTAAATTTTCTGGTTGGTACGGGTATAGAGTTCGTTGGCCATGAAGGCAGTCTCCACAACGAATAAGGCGTGATGCTGGCTGAACAGTGTCACGGATCAGCCAAGGCCACTGCAAGCGCAAAAAAAGGCCGCCTATCAAGGCGGCCTTTGTGCATGTAGCTGATCGTATCAAGCGCCCTGGCGCTTGTCCTCGACCTTCCACTTGCCACCGTCGTAGAACGCTTTCCAGCCGGTAGGCTTGCCTTCAACCTCGGTCTGCACGTACTGCTCCTTGGTCTTGCGGCTGTAGCGGATTACGGACGGGCGACCGTCCGGGTCCTTCTTCGGCGCTTCGCAGAGGAAGTGGTACTTCGGATCGATCTCGTCCTTGTGGGGCACGATCTCCATCACCAGCGGTGCACGGGTCTCACGGTTTTTCGGGAACTGGCTGGCAGCCAGGAACAGCCCCGAAGCACCATCACGCAGGATGTAGGTGTCGTTGACCTTCTCGCACTTGAGCTCAGGCATCTTCACCGGGTCCATCTTCGGCGGCGCCGCGTCACCGCTTTTCAGCAGTTTGCGGGTGTTCTTGCACGTCGGGTTGGTGCAACCGAAGAACTTGCCGAAACGGCCGGTCTTGAGCTGCATCTCGCTGCCGCACTTGTCGCATTCCAGGCTCGGGCCTTCGTAGCCCTTGATGCGGTAAGTGCCTTCTTCGATCTCGTAGCCGTTGCAATCCGGGTTGTTACCGCAGATGTGCAGCTTGTGCTTCTCGTCCAGCAGGTAGGCATCCATTGCCGTGCTGCAGATCGGGCAACGGTGCTTGCCACGCAATACCAGTGACTCGGATTCACCCTCGTCATCGGCCGCGATTTCATCGCCCGGCACCAGGTTGACGGTGGCCTTGCAGCGCTCTTTCGGCGGCAGGCTGTAACCCGAGCAACCGAGGAACACACCGGTGGAGGCGGTACGAATCTGCATCGGGCGACCGCAAGTGAGGCACGGAATGTCCGTCATCACCGGCTGGTTGGCCCGCATGCCGTTCTCGGCGCTTTCAGCCACTTCAAGTTTCTTCTTGAAGTCGCCGTAGAACTCGTCGAGCACGTTTTTCCAGTCGCGTTCGCCCTGGGCCACGTCATCGAGGTTCTCTTCCATGCCGGCGGTGAAGCCGTAGTCCATCAGGTTGGAGAAGCTCTCGGACAGGCGCTCCGTGACGATGTCGCCCATCTTTTCCGAGTAGAAACGACGGTTGTGCAAGGCCACGTAGCCGCGGTCCTGGATGGTGGAGATGATCGCCGCATAGGTCGAAGGACGACCGATACCGCGTTTTTCCATCTCCTTGACCAGACTGGCTTCCGAGTAACGCGCCGGCGGCTTGGTGAAGTGCTGGGACGGGTCGAGCTTGATCAGCTTCAACACATCGCCCTGCGCCATGTCCGGCAGTACATCGTCGTCGCCCGGCTTGGCGATTTGCGGCATCACGCGGGTATAACCGTCGAACTTGAGGATACGGCCCTTGGCACGCAGCTCGAAGTCACCAGCACCCACGCTGACAGTCGTCGACAGGTATTGCGCCGGCAGCATCTGGCACGCCAGGAACTGGCGCCAGATCAGCTCATAGAGGCGCTCAGCGTCGCGCTCCATGCCGCTCAGCTTGCTTGGCTCGGTGTTGGCGTCGGAGGGACGAATCGCTTCGTGAGCCTCTTGTGCGCCTTCCTTGCTGCTATAGACGTTCGGCTTCTCCGGCAGGTACTTCTTGCCGAATTCGCTTTCAATATAAGTACGCGCCATCGCCACCGCGTCTTGCGACAGGTTGGTGGAGTCGGTACGCATATACGTGATGTAGCCCGCTTCATACAGGCGCTGGGCCATCATCATGGTCTTCTTCACCCCGAAGCCCAGGCGGTTGCTCGCGGCCTGTTGCAGGGTGGAGGTGATGAACGGCGCCGACGGCTTGCTGCTGGTGGGCTTGTCTTCACGCTTGACGATGCTGTAGCTGGAAGCCTTGAGCTTCTCCAGCGCGGCCATGGCCTGGGCTTCGTTGAGCGGCTTGAAGGCCTCGCCTTTCTCGCGGGCCACTTCAAAGCGTACGTTGTTGCCCTTGGCAGTGCCCAGGTCAGCGTGCACTTCCCAATATTCTTCAGGGTTGAACGCACGAATCTCGCGCTCACGCTCCACCACCAGCTTTACCGCAACCGATTGCACACGGCCGGCGGACAGGCCACGAGCGATTTTCGCCCACAGCAGCGGCGAGACCATGTAACCCACGACGCGGTCGAGGAAGCGACGGGCCTGCTGGGCATTGACGCGGTCAATGTCCAGTTCGCCCGGCTTGGAGAAGGCTTCCTGGATCGCCTTCTTGGTAATTTCGTTGAACACCACGCGCTTGTAGCGGCTGTCGTCACCCCCGATGGCTTCCCGCAGGTGCCAGGCAATAGCCTCCCCTTCGCGGTCCAAGTCGGTTGCGAGATAGATGGTGTCAGCATCCTTGGCGAGCCGGCGCAGCTCTTCGATGACCTTTTCCTTGCCCGGGAGGATCTCGTACTTGGCTTTCCAGCCATGATCGGGATCGACACCCATGCGCGAGACCAGCTGCTTGCGCGCTTTCTCTTTAGGCGTGAGCACCGGACCTTCGCCCGCAGCCGCCTTGCCGCGCTTGGCGGCAGGCTCCTTGCTGGCGCTAGCCGAACCGCTGGTGGGCAGGTCTCGGATATGGCCGATACTCGACTTCACCACGTACTCGTTACCCAAGTACTTGTTGATGGTCTTGGCCTTAGCCGGGGATTCCACAATGACCAGCGATTTGCCCATGGATCGGAAAATTCCTGAATTCGAGAAGTGAAAGGCGGTTGGCGCCTGACGCGGCAACGCTATATATAGTGGCAACAAGGTGAGGTCAAGCGCAGCATTCTGCGCGGCCTGCCTTTATTGCACGGAAAAAAGGCTGGGTTCGGCCTGCATCAAAGCAAAGCGCGGGACCTGTTCGCCGTCAACTTCGACGGTCTCCAGGAACATGCTCAAGGGACGCACCCAAAAGCCGTAATCGCCATACAGTGCTTGGTAGAACACCACTTCCTCTTCGGTCTCGGAATGCCGCGCCACATTAAAAACGCGGTACTGCGGACCTTTATAATGCTGGTAGAGCCCTGGTTCGACTTTCATGCTCTGGCCCTCTTACAAAATTTGTTAAAAAAAATATAAAAAATTCCAAAAAACAAAAACCGGGGCACTGGGCCCCGGCTTCCGTCAACGAAACGTTTAGATACGTTCGAAGACGGTGGAGATGCCTTGGCCGAGGCCAATGCACATGGTTGCAACCCCAAGGTTGCCACCATTTTGCTTCATCACGTTAAGCAACGTGCCGGAGATACGAGCGCCGGAACACCCAAACGGGTGACCCAAGGCAATCGCGCCGCCGTGCAGGTTAACCTTCTCGTTCATCTTGTCGAGCACTTTCAAATCTTTCAGCACTGGCAGGGCCTGTGCGGCGAAAGCTTCGTTGAGCTCGAAGAAGTCGATGTCGGAGATAGTCAGGCCTGCGCGCTTCAATGCTTTTTGTGTGGCCGGTACTGGACCATAGCCCATGATTGCCGGGTCCACACCTGCGACTGCCATCGAACGAATCACGGCCATCGGCTGGATACCCAGGTCCTGGGCACGCTGGGCCGACATCACGATCATGCACGAAGCACCGTCAGTGATCTGCGACGAAGTACCGGCTGTCACGGTGCCGCCCTTTGGATTGAAGGCCGGCTTCAGGGCCGCCAGGCTTTCCAGGGTGGTGTCCGGACGAATGGTTTCGTCGTAGTCGAACAGTTTCAGGAAACCGTTCTCGTCGTAGCCGTTCATCGGGATGATTTCATCCTTGAACTTGCCTTCCACGGTTGCCTTGTGGGCCAACTGGTGGGAACGCAGGCCGAATGCATCCTGGGCTTCGCGGGTAATGCCGTGCATTTTGCCGAGCATTTCAGCGGTGAGGCCCATCATGCCCGAGGCTTTCGCCGCGTACAGGGACATGTGCGGGTTCGGATCCACACCGTGCATCATGCTGACGTGGCCCATGTGCTCCACGCCGCCAACCACGAACACATCACCGTTACCGGTCATGATCGCTTGGGCAGCGGTGTGCAGCGCGCTCATGGACGAGCCACACAGGCGGCTGACGGTCTGGCCGGCAGCGGTGTGCGGGATCTGCGTCATCAGGGAAGCCATGCGGGCGATGTTCCAGCCCTGCTCCAGGGTCTGGTTGACGCAGCCCCAGATCACGTCTTCGACTTCGTTCGGGTCGACCTTGACGTTGCGTTCCAGCAATTTGCTGATCAGATGCGCCGACATGTCTTCGGCACGGGTGTTGCGGTGCATGCCGCCCTTGGAGCGGCCCATCGGAGTACGACCGAAGTCGACAATCACGACGTCTCTTGGATTCAAGCTCATAAATATTCTCGCTCTAGTCGTCTGGGCACTTAACCGAAGAAGCTCTGGCCGTTCTTGGCCATCTCGCGCAGCTTCGCAGTCGGGTGGTACAGCGGGCCCAGATCAGCGTATTGATCAGCCAGGGCAACGAACTCGGCCACACCGATGGAATCGATGTAACGCAGCGCACCACCACGGAATGGAGGGAAACCAATACCGTAGACCAGGCCCATGTCGGCCTCGGCTGCGGTTTCAACGATGCCGTCTTCCAGGCAGCGCACGGTTTCCAGGCACAGGGCGATCATCATCCAGTTGACGATGTCCTCGTCGGACACTTCACGCTGTTCGTAGATGACCGGCGCGAGTACTTCGTGAACCGATGGGTCGGCCACTTTCTTCTGCTTGCCCTTCTTGTCGGTCTCGTAGGCGTAGAAACCCTTGCCATTCTTCTGGCCCAGGCGCTTGGCTTCGTAGAGCGCGTCGATCGCCGAGCGGCGGTCGTCTTTCATGCGATCCGGGAAGCCTTCAGCCATTACGTCGCGACCGTGGTGGCCGGTGTCGATGCCGACCACGTCCATCAGGTACGCCGGGCCCATTGGCCAGCCGAATTTTTCCATGACCTTGTCGATGCGCACGAAGTCCACACCGGCGCTGACCAGCTTGGCGAAACCGCCGAAGTACGGGAACAGTACGCGGTTGACCAGGAAGCCCGGGCAGTCATTGACGACGATCGGGTTCTTGCCCATTTTCTTGGCGTAGGCAACGGTGGTGGCAACGGCCAGCTCGCTGGACTTCTCGCCACGGATCACTTCCACCAGCGGCATCATGTGCACCGGGTTGAAGAAGTGCATGCCGACGAAGTTTTCCGGACGCTTGAGGGCCTTGGCCAGCAAGGTGATGGAAATGGTCGAGGTGTTGGACGCCAGGATCGTGTCTTCTTTCACCTGGGCTTCAACTTCAGCCAGTACCGCCTGCTTGACCTTCGGGTTCTCGACAACCGCTTCGACCACCAGGTCGACGTGGCCGAAATCACCGTAGGACAGGGTCGGACGAATGCCGTTAAGCACTTCAGCCATTTTCGCTGCAGTCATGCGGCCTTTATCAACGCGGCCTACCAGCAGCTTCGCGGCTTCTGCCAGACCCTGCTCGATGCCGTGCTCGTTGATGTCTTTCATCAGGATCGGCGTGCCTTTGGACGCCGACTGATAGGCGATACCGCCGCCCATGATACCGGCGCCGAGTACGGCAGCCTGTTTCACGTCGCGAGCGATTTCGTCGTAGGCCTTGGCCTTTTTCTTCAGTTCCTGATCGTTCAGGAACAGACCGATCAAGCTCTGCGCGGCAGAGGTCTTGGCCAGTTTGACGAAACCGGCAGCTTCGACTTCCAGGGCTTTGTCGCGACCGAAGTTCGCGGCCTTCTGGATGGTCTTGATCGCTTCAACCGGCGCCGGGTAGTTCGGGCCGGCCTGGCCAGCCACGAAACCCTTGGCGGTTTCGAACGACATCATCTGTTCGATGGCGTTGAGCTTGAGTTTTTCCAGCTTTGGCTGACGCTTGGCCTTGTAGTCAAATTCGCCGCTGATGGCGCCCTTGATCAGGTTCAGCGCGGCTTCTGCAAGCTTGTCGGGAGCCACCACAGCATCCACGGCGCCGACTTTCAGCGCGTCTTCAGCACGGTTTTCCTTGCCGGCGGCAATCCACTCGATGGCATTGTCGGCACCGATGATGCGCGGCAGGCGCACGGTACCGCCGAAGCCTGGGTAGATGCCCAGCTTGACTTCCGGCAGGCCGATTTTCGCGGTGGCAGACATCACGCGGAAGTCGGCGGCCAGGCACATTTCCAGACCGCCGCCCAGGGCGATGCCATTGATCGCGGCAACGGTCGGCACGTTGAGGTCTTCGAAATCGCTGAAAATCTTGTTGGCTTCGAGGTTGCCAGCCACAAGCTCGGCATCGGGCAGCTTGAAGTTGTCGACGAATTCGGTGATGTCAGCGCCGACGATGAACACGTCCTTGCCGCTGGAGACGATCACGCCCTTGACCGAAGCATCTGCTTTGATGGTGTCTACGGCCTGACGCAATTCATTCAGGGTTAGACGGTTGAACTTGTTGACGGACTCACCCTTGAGGTCGAATTTCAATTCGACGATGCCACTTTCAAGAGCCTTAACCGTGATGGCTTTACCTTCGTAAATCATCAACTGATCTCCACGATATGGAAGCTGAACAGTACACGTCGGACGCAGGATTCAGCGTAGGCACTGACGTTACCGTCGATGCTAACGCCAATTTGCCAGGCACACCCGCCAACGCGATAGTCGGGATTCTGTACGAACGGTCTGAAAGACAAACGCTCAATTCATACGCCCGTTTGATTTGGGTACGTCACCTTCAGCCAAATCCGACGAATTGTCAATCGCTCGAAAGGGCCGCAAAAACGCGACTTTTCAGTCATTTCAGAACCCGGGGCAGCCGGCATCGCCCCGCCAATGTTTAATCATTCGCGAAATCAATAATGTGAATTTTGATTTAAAGGGCTGTACAGAACCGAATATGCGGCTAGGCTAGCGGCACGTAAAACGAATTACCGGCCTGCCTGGCCAACTCCAGCCCGATGATGCTTTCGGGCTTTTTAATGCCCGCAGGAATCTCAGGCCAGCGCCTTGAGCACTGCGTCAATGTCCTGCAACACGCTCAACTCGCCCTTCTCGCCCCAGTACAGGGTGATCATTTGCTTGTCGGCTTCGACTTTGTAGACGTTTGCCGGCAGCGTCGCAAAATGTGGCAACAACTTTTCATCGACGCAGGTTTCCTGCCACTGATTGACCCAAACCCCTGGCTCCAACTGCCAGTAACTCCAGGTCACCCGCGTGGTGCCACGCCGTGGCCGGTGATACTGGGCACACGGGCTTGGCGGCTCGTGCTTGAGCCAGTGCGGCCATTCCTGGGGCGTCAGTTGCATGGCCAGGCCAATGCGCCGCGCCTCCATGCGCAAAGCCATGCGCCCGCTCGAATGGCGCGAAGGACGCAGCCACGCCAGGGGGCTTAAAACCAGCGCAAGGATTGACACCACTATCCAGACCGTCATATGTGTACTCCCGAATTTCTTGATGAGCGGATTTGACCTGACGCAACCCCATCCGCTTGAAACCAGCCATACTGAACTTATCGCTTTCCCTTGGAGGACTCCTCATGCCCTACGAACATATTCTGGTCGCCGTGGACCTGACCGAAGAATGCGACCCCGTGATCAAGCGGGCCGTAGGCCTTGCAGGCGACTCGGTGAAGCTGTCCCTGGTGCATATCGTCGAACCGATGGCCATGGCCTTTGGCGGCGATGTGCCGATGGACCTTTCCCAACTGCAACAGCAGCAGTTCGACCAGGCCAAGGAACGCCTTGACCGGCTGATCAACAAATACCCTGCCCTGAAAAAAGACCAGAGCCACCTGACCTACGGCCAGCCGCGCCAGGAAATCCACCACCTGGCCAAGGAGCAAGGTTGCGACCTGATCGTGGTCGGCAGCCACGGCCGTCACGGCCTGGCCTTGCTGCTGGGCTCAACCGCCAATGACGTGCTGCACGGCGCACCTTGCGATGTGCTGGCCGTGAAACTGGTCAAGAGCTCGTAAGACCAACGGCAATCCAATGTGGGAGCGGGCTTGTGTGGGAGCGGGCTTGCTCGCGAAAGCGGTGGATCAGTCGATAAATATATGGACTGACACACCGCATTCGCGAGCAAGCCCGCTCCCACATCTGAACCGCGTTTCATACAAAAAACCCGGCGCTCATACAAATGAGCGCCGGGTTTTTTATTGCGCTTGAATCACTCAGGCATCCAACTCGGCCCAGCGTTCAACCAGGGCTTCAAGCTCGCTGTTAAGCTGCTCGAGGGATGCAATGACCTTGGCGGTTTCTGCAGCCGGACGCAGGTAGAAACCCGCGTCAGCCATTTCAGCTTCAACGGCAGCAATCTGCTGTTCCTTGGCGTCGATATCACCCGGCAGTGCTTCCAGCTCACGTTGCAGCTTGTAGCTGAGCTTCTTCTTCGCAGCAGGTGCTTCCTGGGCTGGTGCCGGAGCAGCAGCCACTGGAGCAACCACGGCCGAGGTCAAGTCAGCCTTGCCGGACTTGCTCTCGGTCACGCCCAGCAGGCGCGGCGAGCCGCCCTGGCGCAGCCAGTCCTGATAACCACCGACGTATTCACGCACCTTGCCTTCACCTTCGAAGACCAGGGTGCTGGTGACCACGTTGTCAAGGAATGCCCGGTCGTGACTGACCATCAGCACGGTGCCATTGAAGGTCAGCAAGACCTCTTCCAGCAGTTCCAGGGTTTCCACGTCGAGGTCGTTGGTCGGTTCGTCGAGTACCAGCAGGTTGGCTGGCTTGCTGAACAACTTGGCCAGCAGCAGGCGCGCACGCTCACCACCGGACAAGGCCTTGACCGGCGTACGTGCACGCTGCGGGCTGAACAGGAAGTCGCCCAGGTAGCTCAGCACGTGGCGGCTCTGGCCGTCGATGTCGATAAAGTCGCGACCTTCGGCGACGTTGTCGATCACGGTTTTTTCCAGGTCCAACTGGTGGCGCAGCTGGTCGAAGTAGGCCACGTCGATGCGCGTGCCCTCTTCCACGGTACCGCTGGTGGGTTGCAGGCCGTTGAGCATCAGCTTGAGCAAGGTGGTCTTGCCGGTACCGTTGGCGCCGAGCAGGCCGATACGGTCGCCGCGCTGCAGGACCATGGAGAAGTCCTTGATCAGGAACGGGCCGTCCGGGTGATGGAAGCTGACGTTTTCCAGGACCATCACTTGCTTGCCCGACTTGTCGGCGGTGTCCAGCTGGATATTGGCCTTGCCGGTGCGTTCACGGCGCTCGCTGCGCTCGACACGCAGGGCTTTCAGGGCACGTACGCGGCCTTCGTTACGGGTGCGGCGGGCCTTGATGCCCTGGCGGATCCAGACTTCTTCTTGGGCCAGCTTCTTATCGAACAGGGCATTGGCGGTTTCTTCCGCAGACAGCGCGGCTTCCTTGTGCACCAGGAAACTGGCGTAGTCGCCGTTCCAGTCGATCAGGCCGCCACGGTCCAGTTCGAGGATGCGGGTTGCCAGGTTCTGCAGGAAGGAACGGTCGTGCGTGATGAACAGCACGGCGCCCTGGAAATCCTTGAGGGCTTCTTCAAGCCAGGCGATTGCGCCGATGTCCAGGTGGTTGGTCGGTTCGTCGAGCAGCAACAGATCCGGTTCGGAAACCAGGGCCTGGGCCAGCAGGACGCGGCGACGCCAGCCGCCGGACAATTCGGCGAGGGTCTTGTCGGCGGGCAGTTGCAGGCGGCTCAGGGTGCTGTCGACCAATTGCTGCAAGCGCCAGCCGTCGCGGGCTTCGAGGTCTTGCTGGACGTGCATCAGCTTGTCCAGGTCGGCTTCGGTGACGCAGTTCTGCGCCAGGTGATGGTATTCGGCGAGCAGTGCGCCCACGCCGTCGAGGCCTTCGGCAACCACGTCGAACACTGTCCGTCCGTCGGCCACCGGCAATTCTTGCGGCAATTCGCCAATCTTGAGGCCCGGGGCGCGCCAGACAGAGCCGTCATCGGGCTTCTGGTCGCCTTTTACCAGCTTCATCATGCTGGACTTGCCGGTGCCGTTGCGGCCGATGATGCACACCCGCTCACCACGGGCGATCTGCCAGGACACCTTGTCCAACAACGGCATAGCGCCGAAAGCAAGGGACACATCGCTGAATTTGAGCAGGGTCATACGCTTCTCCAAAAACTGGGCGCGCATTCTACCTGACTTAGGGCTCGAGGCGGCCGGCATTTTCGCCGCTGACACGTTCTGTTGGACATTTCAGATGAACTTGAACGAAGCGACCGGCAAAGCTTTCACCGGTTGCGGGCAAAAGGCTAAGCTAGGGGCAATCAGTGTCGGCGACGTCGGCACTAGTCCAGATTCCTCTGCACGGACGTCTCATGCGCAGTCGCCTTTTCAGCTTTTTATCTTGTCTGCTTCTTTCTGCCACCGCCGTTCAATCCGCCCAGGCCGTGGACCTCACCACCCAACGTCAATATTACGATGAAGCCAAACGAGCCCTCGCCAAAGGCGACAGCGGCCCGTATTTCCAATACAGCCAGGCCCTGGCCGACTACCCGTTGACGCCGTACCTCGCCTACGACGAGCTCACGGCGCGACTGAAAACCGCCAGCAACGAGGAGATCGAACAATTCCTCGCCAAGAACGGCGACCTGCCCCAGGCCAACTGGATGAAACTGCGCTGGTTGCGCTGGCTGGCCGACCGTGGCGACTGGCAAACCTTTGAAAAGTACTACGACGCCAAACTCAATTTCGTCGAACTGGACTGCCTCCATGGCCAATTCCAGCTGACCCACAACCAAAAAGCCGAAGGTTATAAAACCACCGAGAAGCTGTGGCTGACCGGTAAATCCCAGCCTGCGGCCTGTGATGCCACCTTTGGCCAGTGGGCCGCCGACGGCCAACTGACCGAACAGAAGATATGGGACCGCGCCAAGCTGGCCGCCGAAGCCCGCAACTATCCGTTGGCCAACAGCCTGGTGAAGACCCTGCCGACCCTCGGCGCCCAGGGCCGCCTGATGGTGGACGTGGCGCAGAAGCCCGACATGCTCGGCGACCCATCGCGCTTCCTGCCGGCCAACGAAGCCATGTCCGATGCCGTAGGCCTGGGCCTGCGCCGCCTGGCACGCCAGGACCCGGACAAGGCCATGGCCCTGCTCGACGGTTATGCCAGCAGCATGCACTTCTCTCGTGACGAAAAAGTGTCGATCGCCCGGGAAATCGGCCTGACCCTGGCGCGTCGCTACGACCCGCGCGCCCTCGACGTGATGACCAAATACGATCCGGAACTGCGGGACAACACCGTTTCCGAATGGCGCCTGCGCCTGCTGTTGCGCCTGGCCCGCTGGGAAGACGCCTACCAGTTGACCCGCAAGCTGCCCCAGGACCTGGCCACCACCAACCGCTGGCGCTACTGGCAGGCCCGCAGCCTGGAACTGGCAGAGCCGAAGAACCCGCAAGCCCTGGTGATGTACAAGGGCCTGGCCAAGGAACGAGACTTTTACGGTTTCCTGGCGGCGGATCGCTCCCAGTCCCCGTACCAACTGAACAACAAGCCACTGGTGATGAGCCAGGCGCTGATGAACAAGGTACGCAACACACCGGGCGTGCGCCGCGCCCTGGAGTTCTACGCCCGTGGCCAGATCGTTGATGGCCGCCGCGAGTGGTACCACGTCAGCCGGCATTTCAACCGCGACGAAATGGTCGCCCAGGCCAAGTTGGCCTACGACATGAAGTGGTACTTCCCGGCGATCCGCACCATCAGCCAGGCGCAGTACTGGGACGACCTGGACATCCGCTTCCCGATGGCCCACCGCGACACCCTGGTGCGCGAAGCCAAGGTCCGCGGCGTGCATTCCAGCTGGGTATTTGCGATCACCCGCCAGGAAAGCGCCTTCATGGACGACGCGCGTTCCGGCGTCGGTGCCACCGGCCTGATGCAACTGATGCCCGGCACCGCCAAGGAGACTGCGCGCAAGTTCAGCATCCCGCTGGCTTCGCAACAGCAGGTGCTCGACCCGGACAAGAACATCCAGCTCGGCGCCGCCTACCTGAGCCAGGTCCACGCCCAGTTCAACGGCAACCGCGTGCTCGCCACCGCCGCCTACAACGCCGGCCCGGGCCGTGTACGCCAATGGCTGCGCGGCGCCGATCACCTGAGTTTCGATGTGTGGGTGGAAAGCATCCCGTTCGACGAAACCCGCCAGTATGTGCAGAACGTGCTGTCTTATTCGGTGATCTACGGGCAGAAGCTCAATGCACCGCAGCCGCTGGTGGATTGGCATGAGCGGTATTTTGATGATCAGTAAGTAACGCTGTCCCATAAAAAATGCCCGCATTGAGAGATGCGGGCATTTTTTGTGGGCGGTGAATCAGTGGGTGGTCGACTCACCATCACTGAACTGCAACGCCGCCAGCCGTGCATACAGCGGATTGCTGGCGATCAGTTGCTGATGCGTCCCCACCGCCACCAGCTTGCCCTGGTCCATCACGGCAATCCGGTCGGCATTCTTCACGGTGGCCAGCCGGTGGGCTATGACCAGGGTGGTGCGCCCTTCCATCAACTGCGGCAGCGCCTGCTGGATCAGGTGTTCGCTCTGGGCGTCCAGCGCGCTGGTGGCTTCGTCCAGCAGCAGGATCGGTGCATCCACCAACAAGGCCCGGGCGATGGCCAGGCGTTGGCGCTGGCCGCCCGAAAGGCCCATGCCGCCGTCGCCCAGGTGGGTCTGGTAGCCGTCGGGCATTTGCAAAATGAAGTCGTGGGCGTGGGCGATGCGCGCCGCCTCCTCGACCTGGGCAAAGGTGGCCGTCGGATTGCCGTAGCGGATGTTCTCCTCAACGCTGCCGAAAAACAGCGCCGGGCTCTGGGACACCAGGGCGAAACAGCGGCGCAGGTCCAGCGGATCCAGCTCGGTCAGCGGGTGGCCTTCAAGCAGGATGCGGCCTTGCTGGGGATCGTAGAAACGCATCAACAGATCGAACATCGTCGATTTACCCGCGCCGGACGGACCGACCAGGGCCAGGGTTTCGCCGGCATTGATGCTCAGGCTCAAGCCGTCGATGGCAAAACGATCCGGACGCGACGGATAGGAGAAGCGCAAATCCTGGATTTCCAGGCGGCCGCTGACCCGCTCCGGCAGCTTGATCACGTTGGCTTCGGGCGCCTTGATCTCATTGCTCGACTGCAGCAATTCGCCAATCCGCTCCGCCGCACCGGCGGCGCGCTGCAACTCGCCCAACACTTCACTCAAGGTACCGACGGCACTGCCGACGATCAGGCTGTAGAACACGAACGCCGCCAGCTCACCACCGGAAATGCGCCCGCCGATCACGTCCATGCCGCCGACCCAGAGCATCACGCCCACGGCGCCCAGCACCAGCATGATCACCAGGGTAATCAGCCAGGCGCGCTGCACGATGCGTTTGCGGGCGGTGGTGAAGGCCTCTTCCACCGTCAGCGCGAAGCGCTGTTCGTCCTGGACCTGGTGGTTGTAGGCCTGCACGGTCTTGATCTGGCCGAGGGTTTCGGACACATAGCTGCCGACATCGGCGATGCGATCCTGGCTCTGGCGCGACAGGCTGCGCACCCGGCGGCCGAAGATCAGGATCGGCGCCAGCACCAGTGGCAGCGCTATCACGACGATGCTGGTGAGCTTGGGGTTGGTGACAAACAGCAGCACGATCCCGCCGATCACCATCAAGGCGTTGCGCAGGAACAGCGACAGCGAGGAGCCGATCACCGATTGCAGCAAGGTCGTGTCGGTGGTCAGCCGGGACTGGATTTCCGAGCTGCGGTTGTTTTCGTAGAAGCCCGGATGCAGGTAGATCAAGTGGTTGAACACCTGCCGCCGGATGTCCGCCACCACCCGCTCGCCGATCCACGACACCAGGTAAAACCGCGCAAAGGTGCCCACCGCCAGGCCCAGCACCAGGATCATGAACAGACCGATGGATTGGTTGAGCAGGTGCGGCGACTGGGTCATGAACCCCTGGTCCACCAGCAGGCGAATACCCTGGCCCATGGACAAGGTAATGCCGGCGGTGACGATCAGCGCCAACAAGGCGCCCAGGGCCTGCCAGCGGTAGGGAGCGACGAAGCGACTGGCCAGGCGAATCGCGCGGCGTTGACGGGCTGAGAGCATGGAGGGTTTCACCTGAAGGTTGGAGACGGGAACCTGCATAGCTACATGGGGGGAACTTGAGCGAATCACAATGAGTCAGGTTAATTATGCTCACCGAACCTAGGCCCTAGAGGCTATCGGTCTAAGGACCGGCTGGAAATTTGTATCGGTTTCTGCTGGACTGGGCATTCGATCTGCGGGCCGCGCAAGGAGTTGTAACAACGCGGTCACGCGGGGGTTTTAAAGTAGGTACACAACCTGATGAGGAGACGGGCCATGTCCTTGCAAAACAGCAGCAACGCCAAAATTCAAGTGATCCGCCAACCGCAGCAATTGCCTTGCTCGTATATCGACGCTCAGGGCCGCGAAGTGCAAATCACCGAAGAAATGATCCAGAGCGCGTGCGCCGAACTGGAACAGAAATTGGTCAAGCCTGCCAAGCGAGGCTGATTCGCCCACGCTCTCTTAAACCCGGCCTTGATGGCCGGGTTTTTTATGCCTTCAGATTGCCTGTGCGCCCAATGCTGCCACGATGCTCGACAAGGCGGCAGACTCGCCGTTGATCCGCACTTTCAAGCCGTCAATCTCACGCCGCTCGGGGTAGTGCTTGCGCAATAGGTCGAAGGCCTTGCGCTGCTCATCCACTGTGCCTACCAGGCTGCGGCGGAAATCCGCGTCATCACGGCGCGGGTCGTACACGCTGCGGCACAGGGTCGCCAAGGCCCAGGCCGGATCGGTATTGGCATTGAGGCTGACTTCGGCCAGCCACGGCTCCGGCAGCAAGTCGCTCAATTGAATCGTCGGGTCCTGACCAAGATGCCGGCAAAACGCCTGATAGATCTGCGCCGTGCCGCGCTGCTTGCCGTCCAGGCTGTAGCCGGCGATATGCGGGGTGGCCAGCACACACAGGTCGGCCAGGTCGACGTCCACCTGCGGCTCGCCTTCCCACACATCCAGCACGGCCTGCAGGTCTTCGCGCTCCAGCAGCACCTCCTTGAGGGCGGCGTTGTCCACCACCGGGCCGCGGCTGGCGTTGATCAGCCAGGCACCGGGCTTGAGCTGGTTGAGGCGCTCGCGGTCGAACAAGTGCCAGGTGGAGCCGTTGCCGGATTTGTTCAGCGGCGTGTGCAGGCTGATCACATCGCACTGCTCGACGATCTGCTCCAGGCTGACGTAATCACCGTCCTCGGCGATCTGCCGGGGCGGGTCGCACACCAGCACGTTCCAGCCCAACGCCTTGAGCACCTTGACCAGACGCCCGCCGACTTCACCAGCACCCACCACACCGTAGGTGCGCTGGGCCAGGTCGGCGCCTTCGATCTCGGCCAGGGTCAGCAGGCTGCCCAGCACATAGTCGACCACGCCACGGGCATTGCAGCCGGGGGCGCTGGACCACTGGATGCCGGCGCGCTGGAAGTAATCGAGGTCGAGGTGATCAGTGCCGATGGTGCAGGTGCCGACAAACCGCACCGGCGTGCCTTCGAGCAAGGCCCGGTTGACGTTGGTCACTGAACGCACCAGCAGCACATCGGCCTGCTCGATCGTCGCGCGGTCAATGGACCGGCCCGGAACCCGGCGAATCTCGCCGAATCCTTCGAAGAATGCATCGAGCAGCGGGATATTTTCGTCGGCAACAATCAGCATGGCAGGCTCCTTTCGCGGATCAGCAGTGTACAGCGGTTTTCCTTGTGGCGAGGGAGCTTGCTCCCGCTGGAGTGCGCAGCGCTCCCAAATGCAGCACCGTGTTTTTTCAGGTACACATCGGTTGCCCGTTCTGGGGCTGCTGCGCAGCCCCGCGGGAGCAAGCTCCCTCACCACAGCAAGCGCCCTCGCCACAAAACGCTGCATCTGCGCGGGGATGTGTTTACAAATCCACAACACAGGTTTTTTCCTGACCAACACGTCAAGGCGTAGAATGCGCCGTCCTGCGCTCCCCCTATCGGACATCTGTACGTGAACACTGCCACAACCACCACCGCTCTTTCTCGCCCCGCCCGCGTCAGCCTTGAAGTGCGCAACCTGCTGGCCCTGGCGCTGCCGATCATGATCGGGCAACTGGCGACCACCGCCATGGGGTTCGTCGATGCCGTGATGGCCGGGCGTGTCAGCTCCCGAGACCTGGCGGCGGTCGCCCTGGGCAACTCCATCTGGATCCCGGTGTACCTGCTGATGACCGGCACCCTGTTAGCCACCACGCCGAAAGTCGCCCAGCGCTTTGGCGCCGGCACCCACGGTGAAATCGGCCCGCTGGTGCGCCAGTCGATGTGGCTGGCACTGGTGGTGGGAATTACCGCGCTGCTGTTGCTGATCAGCGCCGAACCGATCCTGCACCTGATGAAGGTTGATCCCGAGTTGATCAAGCCCTGCATGGGCTACCTGCACGGCATCGCTTCGGGCATGCCGGCCATTGCGTTGTATTACGTGCTGCGCTGCTTCAGCGACGGGCTGGGCCGAACGCGGCCGAGCATGGTCATGGGCCTGTGCGGGCTGGCGCTGAATATTCCGCTGAACTATGTGTTTATCTACGGCCACTTCGGCGTGCCGGCCATGGGCGGCATCGGTTGCGGCTGGGCCACGGCGATCGTGATGTGGGTGATGATGCTTGGCCTGGCCGCCTGGACCCGCTGGGCACCGGTGTATCAGAGCAGCGAGCTGTTCAAGCGCTTTGACTGGCCGCAATGGTCGGTGATCAAGCGTGTGTTGAGCATTGGCTTGCCCATCGGGATCGCGGTGTTCGCCGAGTCGAGCATTTTTGCGGTGATCGCGCTGCTGATCGGCAGCCTCGGCGCCACGGTGGTGGCCGGGCACCAGATCGCGCTGAACTTCAGTTCGCTGGTGTTCATGATCCCCTATTCCCTGAGCATGGCGGTCACCGTGCGCGTGGGCCAGGCCCTGGGCCGAGGAGAACCCCGTGAGGCGCGCTTTGCCGCAGGTGTCGGAATGGGCACCGCGCTGGTGTATGCCTGCCTGTCTTGCAGCCTGATGCTGCTGTTTCGCGAACAGATCGCCACCATCTACACCCAGGATCCGCTGGTGATCCAAGTGGCGGCGATGCTGATTGTGTTTGCGGCGCTGTTTCAGTTCTCGGACGCGATCCAGGTCACGGCCGCCGGCGCACTACGTGGTTACCAGGATACTCGGGTGACCATGGTGCTGACGCTGTTTGCGTATTGGGGCGTGGGCTTGCCGGTGGGCTACGCGCTGGGGCTGACCGAGTGGCTGGGCGACGCCCGCGGCCCGAGCGGCTTGTGGCAGGGGCTGATCGTGGGCCTGAGCTGTGCCGCGGCGATGTTGGTGATCCGCCTGGTGCGCAGCGCACGCAAGCGGATTCGCCGGGCTTAAGCCGATTTCTTGCGGATCCAGTATAGGTAGGTACCGGCCTGCTCCTGCTGGTCCACCAGTTCATGGTCGAGAAACACGCAGAACTTGGGGATGTCGCGACGGGTCGACGGATCGGTCGCGATCACCTTGAGCAAGCCACCGGGCGCTAGGTCGCGGATGTGCTGGTGCAGCATCATCACCGGTTCCGGACAGTTGAGGCCGGTGGCGTCGAGGACGGCATCGACGGGTAAATCAGGGGTCAGGCTCATGGTTTACTCCTAAACAGGCCGGCATTTTAACGGTAACGCGGGGCGCCAGGTAGCCAGCGGCGCCCTCGGTTTTTTCGCGAGCAAGCTCGCTCCTACATTGAGCAGCGTTTACCGGGCCTTTGGCTTCTTCACATCCAACCGGCGCAAATGGCAGGTCACTTCTTCACGGTCGTGGTACAGCTGCTTGCAGCCGATCTCCACCCGGATGCCACGTTCCTTGAAGCCTTCCGCGATGCGTTCAAGCAGGCGCTTCACTTCGGCATAACGCTGCTTCATCGGCAACTTCAGGTTGACCACTGCTTCGCGGCAATGTCCCTCGCCGATCCAGGTTTCCAACAGGGCCGCATTGCGCGCCGGTTTCTCGACGATGTCGCAGACCATCCAGTCCACCGGCTGCTTGGGGGTGTAGATAAAGCCGTCGGCCATCAAGTGCTGCACCAGCCCGGTGTCCATCAGGCTTTCGGCCATCGGGCCGTTGTCGATGGCGGTCACCAGCATGCCACGGTTGACCAGTTGCCAGGTCCAGCCGCCAGGCGCTGCGCCGAGGTCGACGCCGGTCATGTCGCTGTGCAGGCGCTCGTCCCACTGATCACGGGGGATAAAGTGGTGCCAGGCCTCTTCCAGCTTCAAGGTCGAGCGGCTTGGCGCGTCCCGCGGGAATTTGAGGCGCGGGATGCCCATCGGCCACATGGCCGAGTTGTTTGACTCGGCCAGGCCCATGAACACTTCGCGGCCGCTCTTGAAGGTCAACAGCAGGCGCGGCTTGCTGGCGTCTTCCACCAGTTTGCCGGCGGCCATCAGCGCCTTGCGCAAGTGAACTTCGAATTTCTTGCAGAAGTTCGACAGCTCCTTGCCGTCATTGGTGTCGACCATTTCCAGCCACAGGCTGCCGCACACCGGGAAATCCCGCAGGTGCGCGAGGATCACGCTGATACGGTCGGTTTCCGGCAAGTCGATGAACACCCCGCGCGCCCACTGCCTCGGGAAGATCAGCTCGGCAAAGCGTTGGCCGCGCATCAGGCGCTGGGCGCCGTCTTCTTCGGTGCAGACAAATTCGGCGCAGGCGCTGCCGGTCTTGGCCTTGGCATAGCCCGAAACGTTCAGGCGTGCGGCGTGTTCCGCGATCTCGGAACAGACTTCGCCTTCAAAACCCGGGCGGCAGTGCATAAAAAGGGTGTTCATCAACTCTCCTGGATCACGGGCTTGCTATAGCGCAATGCCTGTCATGAAAACGCGCGCATGATAGCCGAGTTCGGAACCTTGGACTTATTGATAGAGTCCAGTAATTAGCCAGCTACTTAAAACAGGGCTAATTTGTAAGCTCTGTTCGTCCCGTCAGGTCCGTAGCCGTGCGGACCATAAGGAGTCATGTAATGTCATCCCTTGATAGTCTGAGAACCCTTAAAACCTTACAGATCGACGACAAGACCTATCACTACTTCAGCCTGCCCGAAGCCGCCAAGAGCCTGGGTGATCTGGACAAGCTGCCGATGTCCCTCAAGGTGCTGCTGGAAAACCTGCTGCGCTGGGAAGACGAAAAGACCGTCACCGGCGCCGACCTCAAGGCCATTGCCGCCTGGCTCAAGGAGCGCCGCTCCGACCGCGAGATCCAATACCGCCCCGCCCGGGTGCTGATGCAAGACTTTACCGGCGTGCCCGCCGTGGTCGACCTGGCCGCCATGCGCGCCGCCGTGGCCAAGGCCGGCGGTGACCCGCAACGCATCAATCCGCTGTCACCGGTGGACCTGGTGATCGACCACTCGGTGATGGTCGACAAGTTCGCCACCACCGGCGCCTTCCAGGAAAACGTCGACATCGAAATGCAGCGCAACGGCGAACGCTACGCCTTCCTGCGCTGGGGCCAGAGCGCCTTCGACAACTTCAGCGTAGTGCCACCGGGCACCGGCATCTGCCACCAGGTCAACCTGGAATACCTCGGCCGCACCGTGTGGACCAAGGATGAAGACGGCCGCACCTATGCCTTCCCCGACACCCTTGTCGGCACCGACTCCCACACCACCATGATCAACGGCCTCGGCGTATTGGGCTGGGGAGTGGGCGGGATCGAAGCGGAAGCCGCGATGCTCGGGCAGCCGGTGTCGATGCTGATCCCGGAAGTGATCGGCTTCAAGCTCACTGGCAAGCTGAAAGAAGGCATCACCGCCACTGACCTGGTGCTGACCGTCACCCAGATGCTGCGTAAAAAGGGCGTGGTCGGCAAATTCGTCGAATTCTATGGCGACGGCCTGGCAGATCTGCCACTGGCCGACCGCGCGACCATCGCCAACATGGCCCCGGAGTACGGCGCCACCTGTGGCTTCTTCCCGGTGGATGAAGTAACCCTGGACTACCTGCGCCTGTCGGGCCGTCCTGCAGAAACCGTCAAACTGGTGGAGGCCTACACCAAGGCCCAGGGCCTGTGGCGCAATGCAGGTCAGGAGCCGATCTTTACCGACAGCCTGGCGCTGGACATGGCCAGCGTCGAAGCCAGCCTGGCCGGGCCGAAACGTCCGCAAGACCGTGTCTCGCTGCCTAACGTCGGCCAGGCCTTCAGCGATTTCCTCGACCTGCAATTCAAGCCCACCAACAAGGAAGAAGGCCGCCTGGAAAGCGAAGGCGGCGGCGGTGTTGCGGTGGGCAACGCCGACCTGATCGGTGAAGCCGACTACGACTTCGAAGGCCAGACCTATCGCCTGAAAAACGGCGCGGTGGTGATCGCGGCCATTACCTCCTGCACCAACACCTCCAACCCGAGCGTGATGATGGCGGCAGGACTGGTGGCGAAAAAGGCCGTGGAGAAAGGACTGAAGAGCAAGCCCTGGGTGAAAACCTCCCTGGCGCCGGGCTCCAAAGTCGTGACTGATTACTACAAAGCGGCAGGCTTGACCCAATACCTCGACAAGCTGGGCTTCGACCTGGTGGGTTATGGCTGCACCACCTGTATCGGCAACTCCGGGCCGCTGCCCGAGCCGATCGAAAAAGCTATCCAGAAAGCCGACCTGGCCGTGGCCTCGGTGCTCTCGGGCAACCGTAACTTCGAAGGCCGGGTGCACCCCCTGGTGAAAACCAACTGGCTGGCCTCCCCGCCCCTCGTGGTGGCCTATGCCCTGGCCGGCACCGTGCGCATGGACATCAGCAGCGAACCACTGGGCACCGGCTCTGACGGAAAACCGGTGTACCTGCGGGACATCTGGCCCAGCAGCAAGGAAATCGCCGACGCCGTTGCGCAAGTCAGCACCCAGATGTTCCACAAGGAATACGCCGAGGTGTTTGCCGGTGATGAACAGTGGCAGGCCATTGAAGTGCCGCAGGCTGCGACCTACGTGTGGCAGAAGGACTCCACCTACATCCAGCACCCACCGTTCTTCGACGACATCGGCGGCCCGCTGCCGGTGATCGAAGACGTCAAGGGCGCCAACGTGCTGGCATTGCTGGGGGACTCGGTGACCACCGACCACATCTCCCCCGCCGGCAACATCAAGACCGACAGCCCGGCCGGCAAATACCTGCGCGAGCAAGGCGTCGAACCGCGGGACTTCAACTCCTACGGCTCGCGTCGCGGCAACCATGAAGTGATGATGCGCGGCACCTTCGCCAACATCCGCATCCGCAACGAAATGCTCGGCGGCGAGGAAGGCGGCAACACGATCTACATCCCTACCGGCGAGAAAATGCCGATCTACGACGCCGCCATGAAATACCAGGCCTCGGGCACCCCGCTGGTGGTGATCGCCGGCCAGGAATACGGCACCGGCTCAAGCCGTGACTGGGCGGCCAAGGGCACCAACCTGCTGGGGGTCAAGGCGGTGATCGCCGAGAGTTTCGAGCGGATTCACCGTTCCAACCTGGTGGGCATGGGCGTGCTGCCCCTGCAGTTCAAGCTGGACCAGAACCGCAAGGCACTCAAGCTGACCGGCAAGGAGAAGATCGACATCCTCGGGCTGACCAACGCCGAGATCGAGCCACGCATGAACCTGACGCTGGTGATCACCCGTGAGGATGGCAGCAGCGAGAAGGTCGAAGTGCTGTGCCGCATCGACACCCTCAATGAGGTCGAGTACTTCAAGGCCGGCGGGATCCTGCACTACGTGTTGCGGCAGTTGATTGCCTCGTAACTGACACGCGCTACCCAAAACACCGCCTTCCCTGGCGGTGTTTTCATTTTTACCGTCGGTGACGCTCGGTATACTGCCGCCCTCAGATTTTGACTGTCACAAGGATTCCCCATGCTTGCATTGCCATGGCTGTACCTGGCGCTTCTTTCCATCGGCTATGTACTTGCCTTGAGCTACGGGCAATTGGGGTTAATGGCGGCGCTTTCCGTCGCCATGCTGCTGTTGGCCGGGTTTGCCGTGCGGCAACAGCGAAACCCGTGGGTACGCTATCTGGGCCACGGGCTGTTTATCGTACTGGCGCTGGGGCTGGCGATGCATTGGCTGCCGGGGTTCTACAACGGTCGCGGGATCGCGCCGCAACGCTTTACGGACGACGCCGTGCCTTTCTCGATGTACCTGAACCAGGACAAGCCGCTGATTGGCTTCTGGCTGCTGCTGGCCTGCCCGTGGATTGTTGCGCGCCGGTCCCTGCGCCTGTCGATCTATGCCACCGCCCTGGCGTTGACACTGACGGCGATTGCCGCCCTGGGCGGCGCTGCGTTGCTGGGCGTCATCAGTTGGGCCCCGAAGTGGCCGGAGCAGGCCTGGCTGTGGGTGTTGAATAACCTGCTGCTGGTGACCCTGGTGGAGGAAGCGCTGTTCCGCGGTTATATCCAGGGCGGCCTGAGCCGACGGTTCAAGCAATTGCCCTATGGTGAAAACCTCGCGCTGTTGCTGGCCGCGCTGTTGTTCGGCCTGGTCCACCTGGGCGCAGGCTGGCAGTGGACCCTGCTGGCGACCATCGCAGGCCTGGGCTACGGCCTGGCGTATCGCTTTGGCGGATTGGGCGCGGCGATCGTTACGCACTTCGGGCTGAACCTGCTGCATTTCGGGTTGTTTACCTATCCGATGCTGGCGGGCTGAGGCTGCGCCGATTGTTGCAAAAAATAAGTTAAATAAAACCCCGCGACGGTCGACAACCTGTCAAAGCCTTGCGGATTGAACAATCATGCGTAATAACCAACCCGTTACCCAGCGCGAACGTACCTTCCCCGCTCAGCAACGGTTGATCTCCACCACGGATGCCAAAGGCGTGATCACCTACTGCAACGACGCCTTCGTCGAGATCAGTGGGTTTTCCCATGACGAACTGCTGCGTGCCCCGCACAACCTGGTTCGTCATCCGGATGTGCCGGCGGCAGTGTTCGCACACATGTGGTCCACGCTCAAACAAGGCTTGCCATGGATGGGCATCGTCAAGAACCGCTGCAAGAGCGGTGATCACTATTGGGTCAACGCCTATGTGACACCGGTCTTCGACGGCAACCAGGTGATCGGCTACGAGTCGGTGCGGGTCAAGCCCACCGCCGAGCAGATCCGCCGTGCCGAAGCGCTTTACCAGCGCATCAACCAGGGCAAGCCGGCCATCCCGCGCCGCGACAAGTGGCTGCCGGTGTTGCAGGACTGGCTGCCGTTTATCCTGGTCAGCCAGTTGAGCTTCCTGATTGGCGTCTGGCTCAATTCCCACTGGGGCTTTGCCCTGGCAGCGGCGCTGTCGGTACCGCTGGGCCTGTTGGGCCTGAGCTGGCAACAACGCGGGCTCAAGCGCTTGCTGCGCCTGGCCGAACAGACCACCTCAGACCCGCTGATCGCGCAGATGTACACCGACAGCCGCGGCGCCCAGGCGCGCCTGGAAATGTCGATCCTCAGCCAGGAGGCGCGTCTTAAGACCTGCCTGACACGCCTGCAGGACACTGCCGAGCACCTCAACGACCAGGCCGCGCAATCCAACACCCTGGCGCATAACAGCTCCAGCGGTCTTGAACGCCAGCGCGTGGAAACCGAACAGGTGGCCACCGCGGTCAACCAGATGGCCGCGACGACTCAGGAAGTCGCCAGCCATGTGCAACGCACCGCCGATGCCACCCAGGAAGCCAATCGCCTGACCGGGCGTGGCCGTGATATCGCCGGCGAAACCCGCGAAGCGATTCAGCGCCTGTCGGTGGCCGTGGGCGAGACCGGCGTGACCGTGACCCAACTGGCCAAGGACAGTGACGAAATCGGTGGCGTGGTGGATGTGATCAAAGGCATCGCCGACCAGACCAACCTGCTGGCGCTGAACGCGGCCATCGAAGCGGCTCGTGCCGGGGAGATGGGTCGCGGCTTTGCGGTGGTGGCCGACGAAGTGCGGCAACTGGCCCAGCGCACCAGCGAGTCCACCGGGCAGATTCATGCGCTGATCGCCAAGCTGCAACAGACCGCCAGCGCGGCCGTACAAACCATGGACGCCGGGCATCGCCAGGCGGAAGAAGGTGTGGCACGGGTGATGGAAGCGGATCAGGCGCTGATCGGGATCAGCGAGGCGGTGGCGCACATCACTGATATGACGGCGCAGATTGCGGCGGCGACCGAAGAGCAGAGCTCGGTGGCGGAAGAGATCAGCCGTAACATCAGCACCATTGCGTTGCTGGCGGACCAGACGTCGGAACAGGCGTTGAATTCGGCGCAGTTGAGTGAAGAGCTGACGCATACCGCCAATACTCAGTATTCGCTGGTAGAACGCTTTAACCGGTAAACCGCTTTCGCGAGCAAGCCCGCTCCCACATTTGGAATGCATTTCAAATGTGGGAGCGGGCTTGCTCGCGAAAGGGCCCTATCAGGCGCCGAGAAACCCGGCCACCTTCACCGCCGCAGCCTCCAGATGCTGCTCATGACTGAACCCCGAAGCCTTCAACGGCTTCAAATCATGATCCCCCGCCACCAGCCACATCACCTCGATGCTCGGCGACAACACGTACCCTTCCACCGCCGCCCGATTGCCCAGTGCATCCCGCTCACCCTGCACAATCAACGTCGGCGTCTTCAGCCCGGCCAGGTGCTCGGTCCGTGGCTTCTCCGGCTTGCCCACCGCATAGAACGGATAACCCAGGCACACCAGCGCGTCCGCGCCCAATTCATCCGCCAATAGACTGGCCATCCGCCCGCCCATGGACTTGCCGCCAACGGCCAGTTTCCCAGCGACATGACGTCGCACCTCGGCGTACACCTCGCGCCAGCATTCCAGCAATTTCGGCGCAGGATTGGGCGGACGCTTGCCCCCATCCACACGACGCTGGGCCATGTACGGAAACTCGAAGCGCAATACGTTCACGCCATGCCCCGCAAGGCGTGCAGCCATGTCTTCCATAAAGCCCGAGTCCATTGGCGCGCCCGCGCCGTGGGCCAGGATCAGCGTCGCGGGCGTACGCGCGATAGACCCTGTCGCGGCATTCCACAACCAGCCGCGTTCCTGCACACACTGCGCCCATTGATCCCCGTCAATACTGGCCTTGTGCTCTTTGCCCATGCTTGCCTCGCTTTTTAGTCTGCCTATAACTCCAGCCCAAGTGCCGCATTTGCTTGGGTTGAACCGTGGATGGGGAACCATGAACACTACTTTAAGTACCGCCTATAACTACAAGGTGGTCCGCCAATTCGCCATTATGACGGTGGTGTGGGGCATCGTCGGCATGGGGCTCGGGGTTTTTCTCGCTGCCCAGTTGGTATGGCCCGAACTCAACTTCAATTTGCCCTGGACCAGTTTCGGCCGCTTGCGCCCGCTGCACACCAACGCGGTGATCTTTGCCTTTGGCGGTTGCGCGCTGTTTGCCAGCTCCTTCTACTCGGTGCAACGCACCTGCCAGACCCAATTGTTCGCGCCAAAGATCGCGCAGTTCTGCTTCTGGGGCTGGCAGCTGGTGATTGTGCTGGCCGCGATCACCTTGCCGCTGGGCTACACCAGCTCCAAGGAATACGCCGAGCTGGAATGGCCGATCGACATCCTGATCACCATCGTCTGGGTGGCCTATGCCATCGTGTTCTTCGGCACGGTGATGAAGCGCAACACCAAGCACATCTACGTCGGTAACTGGTTCTTCGGTGCGTTCATCATCACCGTGGCCATCCTGCATATCGTCAACAACCTGGAAATCCCGGTCAGCCTGACCAAGTCCTACTCGCTGTACGGCGGTGCGACGGATGCCATGGTGCAGTGGTGGTACGGGCATAACGCGGTAGGCTTTTTCCTCACCGCCGGCTTCCTCGGGATGATGTACTACTTCGTGCCGAAACAGGCCGAACGTCCGGTGTATTCCTATCGCCTGTCCATCGTGCACTTCTGGGCACTGATCACCCTGTACATCTGGGCCGGCCCGCACCACTTGCACTACACCGCGCTGCCGGACTGGGCACAGTCCCTGGGCATGGTGATGTCGCTGGTACTGCTGGCACCGAGCTGGGGCGGGATGATCAACGGGATGATGACCCTGTCGGGCGCCTGGCATAAGTTGCGCAGCGACCCGATCCTGCGCTTCCTTGTCGTCTCTCTCGCGTTCTACGGCATGTCGACCTTCGAAGGGCCGATGATGGCCATCAAGACGGTCAACGCCCTCTCCCACTACACCGACTGGACCATCGGCCACGTACACGCCGGGGCGCTGGGTTGGGTAGCGATGATCTCCATCGGCGCGCTGTATCACATGATCCCGAAAATCTTCGGTCGCGAGCAGATGTACAGCCTCGGCCTGATCAACGCGCACTTCTGGCTGGCCACCATCGGCACCGTGCTCTACATCGCCTCGATGTGGGTCAACGGCATCGCCCAGGGCCTGATGTGGCGTGCGGTCAACGAAGACGGCACCTTGACCTACTCCTTCGTCGAAACCCTGGTGGCCAGCCACCCAGGCTTCATCGTGCGACTGGTGGGCGGGGCGATCTTCCTCAGCGGCATGTTCCTGATGGCTTACAACACTTGGCGCACTGTGCGTTCGGCACAACCCGCCGAAGTCGCCGCTGCGGCGCAGATGGCCTGAGGAGTCGATGATGAAACACGAAACCATTGAAAAGAACGTCGGCCTGCTGATGCTGCTGATGGTGCTCGCCGTGAGTATCGGCGGCCTGACCCAGATTGTGCCGCTGTTCTTCCAGGATGTGACCAACAAGCCGGTGGAAGGCATGAAGCCCTACACCGCGCTGCAACTGGAAGGTCGCGACATCTATATCCGCGAAGGCTGCGTACAGTGCCATTCGCAGATGATCCGCCCGTTCCGCGCCGAAACCGAGCGTTATGGCCACTACTCGGTGGCCGGTGAAAGCGTGTGGGATCACCCGTTCCTGTGGGGCTCCAAGCGCACCGGGCCGGACCTGGCCCGCGTCGGCGCGCGCTACTCGGACGACTGGCACCGCGCGCACTTGTACAACCCGCGCAACGTGGTACCGGAATCGAAGATGCCGGCGTACCCATGGCTGGTCACCGCCCCGGTCGACAGCAGCCACACCGAGACCAAGCTCAAGGTGATGCGCACCCTCGGCGTGCCGTACACCGACGACGACATCGCCGGTGCCGTGGCCTCCCTCAAGGGCAAGACCGAGATGGACGCGCTGGTTTCGTACCTGCAAGTGCTCGGCACTGCCATCAAGAGCAAGAGGTGAGCCATGGGATTTGATTTCGATGCTGGAACCATCCGCGGGCTTGGCACGCTGGTCGTGGCCATCGCCTTCATCGGCTTGTCGCTGTGGGTGTTCAACTCCCGGCGCAATTCGGAGTTCGCCGAGGCGTGCCTGCTGCCGTTTGCCGATGAACCGCTACCGCCAACCCCCGACGCTCAAGAAGAGCCTGCAACAAGGAGCAACCGGCCATGACTACCTTCTGGAGTACATGGATCTGTGTACTGACCCTCGGCAGCCTGATCGGCCTGACCTGGCTGTTGATCGGCACCCGCAAGGGCGAGACCAAGGGCAGCGTGGACCAGACCATGGGCCACGCCTTCGACGGGATCGAGGAGTACGACAACCCGCTGCCGCAATGGTGGTTCATGCTGTTCGCCGGCACCCTGGTGTTTGCCGTCGGCTACCTGATCCTCTACCCGGGCCTGGGCAACTGGAAAGGCGTATTGCCGGGCTATGAAGATGGCTGGACCCAGACCAAGGAATGGGACAAGGAGATGGCCAAGGCCGACGCCAAATTCGGGCCGATCTTCGCCAAATTCGCGGCCATGCCGGTGGAAGAAGTTGCCAAGGACCCGCAGGCGCTGAAAATGGGCGGCCGCCTGTTCGCCTCCAACTGCGCGGTGTGCCATGGCTCGGACGCCAAGGGCGCCTACGGCTTCCCGAACCTTGCAGACAACATCTGGCGCTGGGGCGGTTCGGCGGATGCAATCAAGATGACCATCATGAATGGCCGTCATGCCGCGATGCCGGCCTGGGGTGAAGTGCTGGGTGAGGACGGTGTGAAGAACGTCGCAGCCTATGTGCGCCATGAATTGGCAGGCCTGCCGCTGCCGGCGGACAGCACCGCGGATGTCGCCGCGGGCCAAGTGGCATTCAGCACCACCTGTGTCGCCTGCCACGGGCCGGAAGGCCATGGCGTGGAAGCCATGGGCGCGCCGAACCTGACGCAGCCAGGTGGCTTTATCTACGGCACCAGCCTGGCGCAGTTGCAGCAGACCATTCGCCACGGCCGCCAGGGCCAGATGCCTGCGCAGGAAGTACTGCAAGGCAATGACAAGGTGCACCTGCTGGCCGCCTATGTTTACAGCCTGTCCCACAATGCTGATGGCGCAACGCCTGACAGCCAACCCGAGTAATCCTGCACCACCCAAAAGCCGCGCCTGATTCAGGCGCGGCTTTTTTGCGACCCATTGTCGCACCCTTCCGATCGCTGACTTTCCCCTCCTGCCATTCGGGTCTACGCTTGTTTGCACAGTGGACTGGCATTGGCCGGTCGACGGCCGACTTGCACTCGATGGGTTGAAACATTTCTGCTCGATGACAGGCGCAAAGGCTGGTACCTACCGGCTGTCGTGCCACTGGCCATTCGTCACCCGAGCTGCTTGTTTACACACACTCAGTTACAAGTACCTTCGACCCGTTTAAAATCCTGTCCAAGTCGTCAGCTTTTAACCCTGAATTTTGTCCTTACGCCAAACATGGAAAGGGCGCAGAATCTGGTTTGGAACGCATTGACGCAGGTCACCTTGCGTTGCAATGGAATCTTGCTTTCTCCATACTTGCGACCGATTTTTACCCTATAAAAAAACTAAACCGTGGAACCTTAGAATGAGCACAGCAATCAGTCCGACTGCTTATAACTATAAGGTAGTCCGCCAGTTCGCCATCATGACGGTGGTCTGGGGGATCCTTGGCATGGGGCTCGGCGTTTTCATTGCCTCGCAACTGGTTTGGCCAGAGTTGAATTTTGGCCTGCCATGGACGACATTTGGACGCCTGCGCCCGTTGCACACCAACCTGGTGATTTTCGCCTTCGGTGGATGTGCACTGTTTGCCACTTCTTACTACGTCGTGCAGCGAACCTGCCAAACGCGACTGATTTCCGATGCACTGGCGGCCTTTACCTTCTGGGGTTGGCAAGCGGTCATCGTGGGCGCGATCGTCACCCTGCCGCTGGGCTACACCACCACCAAGGAATACGCCGAGCTGGAATGGCCGATCGCCATTTTGCTGGCGATTGTCTGGGTGACCTACGCAGTGGTGTTCTTCGGCACCATCGTCAAGCGCAAGACCAAGCACATCTATGTCGGCAACTGGTTCTACGGGGCGTTTATCCTGGTGACGGCGATGCTGCATATCGTCAACCATGCGTCCTTGCCGGTCAGCTTCTTCAAGTCCTACTCGGCCTACGCCGGTGCGACGGACGCAATGATCCAGTGGTGGTACGGCCACAACGCCGTAGGTTTCTTCCTCACCACCGGCTTCCTGGGGATGATGTACTACTTCGTGCCGAAACAGGCCGAGCGTCCGATCTACTCCTATCGCCTGTCCATCGTGCACTTCTGGGCCCTGATCACCCTGTACATCTGGGCAGGTCCGCACCACCTGCACTACACCGCATTGCCGGACTGGGCCCAGTCCCTGGGCATGGCGATGTCGATCATCCTGCTCGCGCCAAGCTGGGGCGGCATGATCAACGGCATGATGACCCTGTCGGGCGCCTGGCATAAATTGCGCACCGACCCGATCCTGCGGTTCCTGGTGGTCTCCCTGGCGTTCTACGGCATGTCGACCTTCGAAGGCCCGATGATGGCCATCAAGACGGTCAACTCGCTGTCCCACTACACCGACTGGACCATCGGCCACGTACACGCCGGCGCCCTCGGTTGGGTAGCGATGATTTCCATCGGCGCGCTGTACCACATGATCCCGAAACTGTTCGGCCGTGCGCAGATGCACAGCGTCAGCCTGATCAACACCCACTTCTGGCTGGCCACCATCGGTACCGTGCTCTACATCGCCTCGATGTGGGTCAACGGCATCACCCAGGGTCTGATGTGGCGTGCAATCAACGATGACGGCACCCTCACCTACTCCTTCGTCGAAGGGCTGCAAGCCAGCCATCCGGGTTACATCGTGCGCGCCCTGGGCGGTGCGATCTTTGCCAGCGGCATGCTGTTCATGGCCTACAACGTGTGGCGCACCGTGCGTGCCTCCGACCCTGTAGAAGCCGAAGCCGCTACCAAGATCGCCGTTGTGGGAGCTCACTGATGAAGCATGAAGTAGTCGAGAAGAATATCGGCCTGCTGGCCTTCTTCATGGTCATCGCCGTGAGTATCGGCGGCCTGACCCAGATCGTTCCGCTGTTTTTCCAGGACGTGACCAACAAGCCGGTGGAAGGCATGAAGCCACGCACCGCCCTTGAACTGGAAGGCCGCGACGTCTACATCGCCAACGGTTGTGTCGGCTGCCACTCGCAGATGATCCGCCCGTTCCGTGCCGAAACCGAACGCTACGGCCACTACTCGGTCGCCGGTGAAAGCGTGTGGGACCACCCATTCCTGTGGGGTTCCAAGCGTACCGGCCCGGACCTGGCCCGGGTCGGCGGTCGTTACTCCGATGACTGGCAGCGTGCGCACTTGTACAACCCGCGCAACGTGGTGCCCGAATCGAAAATGCCGGCGTACCCGTTCCTGGTCGAAAACAAACTCGACGGCAAGGACACCGCCAAGAAGATGGAAGTCTTGCGCACCCTGGGCGTGCCCTACACCGACGAAGACATCGCCGGTGCGGCAGCGGCCGTGAAGGGCAAGACCGAAATGGACGCACTGGTGGCCTACTTGCAAGGCCTTGGCACCATCATCAAAAGCAAACGGTGATCTGGATGGATATCGGGATGATTCGAGGCCTGGGCACCGTTGTCGTGATGGTGGCCTTTATCGGCCTGGCCTTGTGGGTGTTCAGCCCCAAGCGCAAGTCGGAGTTTGAAGACGCGACGTTGCTGCCCTTCGCGGATGATCCCGAAGCCATCAAGCACGTCGTGGAAGCGTCTAGGAGTAACAAAGAATGACTACGTTCTGGAGTCTGTACGTCACAGTCCTCAGTCTGGGTACCATTTTCGCCCTGACCTGGCTGCTGCTGTCGACCCGCAAGGGCCAGCGCGCCGAGCAAACCGATGAAACCGTCGGCCACTCGTTCGACGGCATCGAGGAGTACGACAACCCGCTGCCCAAATGGTGGTTCATGCTGTTCGTCGGCACCATCATCTTCGCCCTCGGTTACCTGGCGCTGTACCCTGGCCTGGGCAACTGGAAAGGCCTGCTGCCGGGCTACAACTACCTCGACAACGACAAGCAAACCCCATTTGCCAATGGCCAGACCGGCTGGACCGGCGTGCACGAATGGGAAAAGGAAATGGCCAAGTCGGACGCCCGGTTCGGGCCGATCTTCGCCAAGTTCGCCGCCATGCCGATCGAAGAAGTGGCCAAGGACCCGCAAGCCTTGAAGATGGGTGGCCGCCTGTTCGCCTCCAACTGCTCGGTGTGCCACGGTTCCGACGCCAAGGGTGCCTACGGCTTCCCCAACCTGACCGACGCCGACTGGCGCTGGGGCGGCGACCCGGCCACCATCAAGGAAACCATCATGAAGGGCCGCCACGCGGTGATGCCGGCGTGGGCCGAAGTCATTGGCGAGCAAGGCGTGGCCGATGTGGCCGGCTTTGTGGTGACCAACCTCGATGGCCGCAAATTGCCGGAAGGCGCGAAGGCAGACGTGGCCAACGGCGAGAAACTCTTCGCCGCCAACTGCGTGGCGTGCCACGGTCCTGCCGGTAAAGGTACACCCGCCATGGGCGCGCCTGACCTGACCCACCCTGGCGCGTTCATCTACGGTTCAAGCTTCGCGCAACTGCAGCAGACCATCCGTTATGGCCGTCAAGGCCAGATGCCTGCGCAGGAGCAGTTGCAGGGCAATGACAAGGTGCACTTGCTGGCGGCCTATGTTTACAGCCTGTCCCATGGAGACAAGGCAGCTGAGGAGCAGTAAGCATTAAAACCAAAAAGCCCCGCGCAGCCAATGCTGCGCGGGGCTTTGGTAATGGGGCATTGGTGGAACTCAACTTACCCCGAGGACGAGGCGTTACCGTTCTTCATGCACTTGGTCCATTCTTTTAATAGCAGCGTTGATCGCCCCCCGATCAGCCGATTTAGACCAATCCGTCAGTCCTAACTGTGCCACTAACTCAGGACGACTCAAGATTTCCCGCGCGACCATCGCTTCATCTGGGCCGCGATCATGACGCGTCCCATCCGCGATGTTCTTCAGTGAAGCGTAAGTCACACCCTCCCTGCGATCAATCCCACCCCAACCGCGCTCCGGGTAATAGGTGTCATATTCATTCAGGAGCTTTTGCGCCAGTTCTTTATCACTCATCGTGGCCAGGGGAAACCCCATATTCTGACCCACGGTTATGATACTTTCACGATCGATTTTGCCATCGTGCTTATGCTTTCCGTACCCATCGAGTTTCTCCATGAGTACAGGATTTTCCAGCAGCGAACGGGCAAAATTCATGTCGTCACTGCTGTAGCCACTCTGCGCAGAGGCATACGCAACCTGTCGTAGAGAGTCGCGGGTGATGTAGTCTGGTTGCGCAGGGTCGGCATACTTATCAAAGTTTCTGAGTAGACGGTCGGCCACCCGATAATCATTCCAACTACTGAATTGCTCTACGCTGATGCCAGAGGATACTGGCAGCGTCGAAGCCGATGGTGGAACAGCTCCAACATTATGCGTGTCATTAGCACGTTGAATGGTCATTGGTTTCCTCGATTTGAATAACGTCAAAACAAAATAAATTTATCGGCGCGCAAGAGACCTAGGCATAACGTTCAACAATTGCTCATCAAAGGTTTCATCGTGGTAACGCTGCGCGCTGCTACAAAACATTGCCGAACACTGATCCAGACTTGATCTCAACGTCGGCATTTCCTGCGTGGCAATAACGCGATCAGCGTTCCTACAACAAACGTTTCATTCTGTGTAAACAAAGGCTCGTTTGGGCCTAAGAACTGTTATCGCAGAAGCGTCAGCTTCCTAACCAATCGTTGTAGGTTATTTAACAGCGCAAAAAGCAGTTATAAAAACGCCACCACACCGGCCCGTAGACCTCTCCTGATTTACTTACTCAACACCAGGAAGTCGCAAGGGAAACGGCAGGGTGGACTTGCTGGCGGCGTATGTTTCGGACTGTCCCATGGGAACAAGCCGCCAGACGCCGTGTGAGGAAAAGGGGTGAAAAAAACGGCCCCGCCAGTGGAGATTGGCGGGGCCGTTTTGTTTTCAAGTCGAAAAAGTCGTCACCGCCAGCAACGCATCTACATTTGAGATTGATCAAGAAAACCGCAGGTAGTAACGTGACTACATTCGTACTCCATACGGAGGTTAGCCCCCATGACCATCACCACCATTTCCAGCCGTGAATTCAATCAAGACACAAGCGGTGCCAAAAAAGCCGCCCGCCAAGGCCCGGTTTTTATCACTGACCGGGGCAAGCCCGCCCATGTACTGCTAAGCATTGAGGACTACCAAAAACTGACAGGCCTCAATGCCGACATCGTTGACCTGTTGGTGATGCCAGAAGCGGCAGATATCGAGTTCGAAACCGAACGCGCCGTGATCACTCATCGACCCGTGGACTTCACTTGATGTATCTACTCGACACCAACGTCATCTCTGAACTGCGCAAACCCCAGGCCGATGCCAAGGTCGTCGCCTGGGCCAAAAGTGTCATCGCGCCACGGATGTATATTTCAGCCATTACCTTGAAGGAACTGGAAACAGGAGTCCTGCGAATGGAGCGGCGTGATCCCGCCCAGGGGAAGGTTTTGCGCACATGGCTCAAGCGCCATGTCATGCCGGCGTTTGATGCCAGAATCCTGCCGATTGATGCAGCAGTTGCCCTGCGCTGTGCCAGCTTGCATGTGCCAGACCAGGCCAACGAAAGTGACGCGCTGATCGCTGCAACCGCGCTGGTTCATGGGCTGACAGTGGTCACGCGCAACACTGGCGACTTTTTTCAATCCAGCGGCGTCGCGCTGATCAATCCATGGGACGAATGACCGGTAAGGCTGCGAAAACCGTCCATACTTCACAAGTCAATTGACCCAGATCACGTACACCATCAATTGATTTCCCCCAACGCGACCAAAGGTCGCACCCGTCGAAGGGTATCAGGGGCGTATCATTAGGCCACTGCAACACCCCTATTTTGACCCCGGCTGGCACGTACTGGCCGAGGCAAATCTCCACTGCCGTGGGATGCAATGATGAGCAACCAGATTCCGGTACATGACGTTACCCCGCCTGCCAAAAATTCGAATAACACCGTCGATCTCTACGCATCGCGGGAGAAAATCTACACCCGTGCCTTCACCGGTTTGTTCCGCAATCTGCGGATGCTCGGGGGTGCCGGTTTGTTCCTGCTCTACTTCGGCACCGTGTGGCTGAACTGGGGTGGCCACCAGGCAGTCTGGTGGAACCTGCCGGAACGTAAATTCTTCATTTTTGGCGCGACTTTCTGGCCCCAGGATTTCATCCTGCTGTCGGGCATCCTGATCGTGGCGGCGTTTGGCCTGTTCTTCATCACCGTGTATGCCGGCCGCGTCTGGTGCGGCTACACCTGCCCGCAAAGCGTGTGGACCTGGATCTTCATGTGGTGCGAAAAGGTCACCGAAGGCGACCGCAACCAACGCATCAAGCTGGACAAGGCGCCGATGAGCGCCAACAAGTTCCTGCGCAAGTTCGGCAAGCACAGCCTGTGGCTGACCATCGGCTTCGTCACCGGCATGACCTTTGTCGGCTACTTCTCGCCGATCCGTGAACTGGTGTTCGATTTCTTCACCGGCCAGGCGGATGGCTGGTCGTATTTCTGGGTCGGCTTCTTCACCCTCGCCACCTACGGCAACGCCGGCTGGCTGCGCGAGCAGGTGTGCATCTACATGTGCCCGTATGCGCGTTTCCAGAGCGTGATGTTCGACAAGGACACGATGATCGTTTCCTACGACCCGCGCCGTGGCGAAGTCCGTGGGCCGCGCAAAAAAGGTATCGACTACAAGGCCCAGGGCTTGGGGGACTGCATCGATTGCACGATGTGCGTGCAGGTGTGCCCTACCGGCATCGACATCCGTGACGGCCTGCAGATTGAATGCATCGGCTGCGCGGCCTGCATCGACGCCTGCGACAACATCATGGACAAGATGGAATACCCGCGCGGGCTGATCAGCTACACCACCGAGCACAACCTGTCCGGGCAGAAAACCCATAAGCTGCGCCCGCGCCTGATCGGTTATGCCCTGGTGCTGCTGGCGATGATCAGCCTGTTGGTGGCCGCCTTCTTCGTGCGCTCGCTGGTGGGTTTCGACGTCAGCAAGGACCGCGTGCTGTACCGCGAAAACGCCGAGGGCCGGATCGAAAACGTCTACAGCCTGAAGATCATGAACAAGGACCAGCGCGACCACACCTACGTGCTTGACGCCGCAGGCCTGCCAGACCTCAAGCTGCAAGGCCGGCGCGAGATCAAGGTAGCAGCCGGGGAAATCTTCAGCATGCCGGTGGAGTTGTCGAGCGCACCGGAACAACTGCCGTCGAGCACCAACGAGGTGAAATTCATCCTCAGGGATGCCGATGACGACAGCGTCCACATTGAAGCCAAGAGCCGATTCATCGGCCCACAAGTCCGTTAATAGAGAGCCGAACAATGCCCGCAGCTACTGCCGCAAGCCCCTGGTACAAGCACCTCTGGCCCTGGATCATCATTGGGATCCTGACCTGCTCGGTGACGTTGACCTTGTCCATGGTGACCATCGCGGTGAACAACCCCGACAACCTGGTCAACGACAACTATTACGAGGCCGGCAAAGGCATCAACCGTTCCCTGGACCGCGAACTGCTGGCCCAGACTCTGCAACTGCGGGCCAAGGTGCACTTGGACGAGTTGACCGGCGAAGTCGAATTGCACCTGACCGGCAACAGCGGGCCCGGCACCCTGGAGCTGAACCTGATTTCGCCGACCCAGCCGGAGAAGGATCGCAAGATCATCCTGACCCGCAGCGACAGCGAGCCCGGCCGCTACATCGGCCAGGTGACCGACAAGGTCGAAGGCCGCCGCTTCGTCGAGCTGCTAGGGGTGGAAGGCGACCGGACCTGGCGTATGTTTGAAGAAGAACAGGTCAGCCATGACAAGGACTTGCTGCTGGGCGACGAGCCGCTGCAGGGTGCTGAAGACCTGAAAAAATAGAGCGTCACCTGTTTGATCGTTCCCACGCTCTGCGTGGGAATGCATCCCGTGACGCTCCGCGTCACAAGAGCGGACGCGGAGCGTCCAGCGAAGCGTTCCCACGCAGAGCGTGGGAACGATCATCGGAACTGAGCCATGACCACCCCGATCCCCTGCTACCACTGCGCCCTGCCCGTGCCGCCCGGCAGCCGGTTCACTGCCGTGATCCTCGGCGAGCCCCGCGAGCTGTGCTGCCCGGGCTGCCAGGCGGTGGCCGAGGCGATTGTCGCCGGTGGCCTGGAAAGCTATTACCAGCACCGCAGCGAAGCCTCGGCCAACCCCGAGGCGCTGCCGGTGCAACTGGTGGACGAGCTGGCGCTGTATGACCGTGCCGATGTGCAAAAGCCTTTCGTGCGCCACGACGGTGACCTGTCGCAAGCCACACTGTTGATGGAAGGCATCAGTTGCGCCGCCTGTGGCTGGCTGATCGAAAAACACCTGCGCAGCCTGCCCGCCGTGGCCGAGGCGCGGCTGAACCTGTCCAACCACCGCCTGCACGTGCGTTGGGCCGATGGGCAACTGCCCCTGAGCCAACTGCTCGGCGAATTGCGTCACATCGGCTACGCCGCCCACCCGTACCAAGCCGACCGCGCCGCCGAACAACTGGCCAGCGAAAACCGCCTGGCCCTGCGTCAACTGGGGGTGGCCGGGCTGCTGTGGTTCCAGGCGATGATGGCGACGATGGCCACCTGGCCGGAATTCAATATCGACCTGAGCCCGGAGCTGCACGTGATCCTGCGCTGGGTCGCGATGTTTCTGACAACGCCCATCGTGTTCTACAGCTGCGCGCCGTTTTTCAAGGGGGCGATGCGCGACCTGCGCACCCGCCACCTGACCATGGATGTTTCGGTGTCCCTAGCCATTGGCGGTGCCTACCTGGCCGGAATCTGGACCGCCATCACCGGCACCGGCGAACTGTATTTCGATGCAGTCGGCATGTTTGCCCTGTTCCTGCTGGCCGGGCGTTACCTGGAGCGTCGCGCCCGGGAACGCACGGCGGCAGCCACTGCGCAGTTGGTCAACCTGTTGCCAGCCTCGTGCCTGCGCATGAGTGCCGACGGGCAAAGTGAACGGATCCTGCTCAGCGAACTGGCCCTGGGCGACCGGGTACTGGTGCATCCGGGGGCGGTGCTGCCGGCAGACGGCATCATCCTCGACGGCCAGTCGAGCATCGACGAATCGCTGCTGACCGGCGAGTACCTGCCGCAACCACGCCAGGTCGGCGATGCCGTCACTGCCGGCACCCTCAACGTCGAAGGTGCGCTGACCGTCGAAGTCCGCGCCCTGGGCCACGACACGCGCCTGTCGGCCATCGTGCGCCTGCTGGAGCGGGCCCAGGCGGAGAAACCCCGGCTGGCGGAGATCGCCGACCGCGCCGCCCAATGGTTCCTGTTGTGCTCGTTGGTCGCCGCTGCGGTCATCGGCCTGGTGTGGTGGGAGCTGGATTCGTCACGGGCGTTCTGGATCGTCCTGGCGATGCTGGTTGCGACCTGCCCTTGCGCCCTCTCACTGGCAACACCCACCGCCCTGACGGCAGCCACAGGCACCCTGCACAAACTCGGCCTGCTGCTGACCCGCGGCCACGTGCTGGAAGGCCTGAACCAGATCGACACGGTGATTTTCGACAAGACCGGCACCCTTACCGAAGGTCGCCTGGCGTTGCGCGCGATCCGCCCGTTGAGCCTGCTGGGCAGCGACGAGTGCCTGAGCCTTGCGGCGGCGCTGGAGCAACGTTCGGAACATCCGATCGCCCGCGCATTCGGCCGCGCGCCGTTGGCGGCGGATGAAGTGCTCAGCACGCCGGGCCTGGGCCTGGAAGGCCGCGTCGGTGACCGCCGGTTGCGCATTGGCCAGCCGGGTTTTGTCTGCGAACTGAGCGGCTGCGCCCTCCCCGCCTCGCCGAAGGAAGCCGGCCAATGGCTGCTGCTGGGCGACACCGGCGGCGCCCTGGCCTGGTTTGTCCTGGATGACCGCCTGCGCAGCGACGCGCCCGCCTTGCTCGCCGCCTGCAAGGCACGCGGCTGGCGCACGTTGCTGCTGTCGGGAGACAGCTCGCCGATGGTTGCCAGTGTCGCCGCCGAGCTGGGCATCGACGAAGCCCATGGCGGCCTGCGCCCCGATGACAAGCTGCAAATGCTGCAACAGTTGCACAAGGAAGGCCGCAAGGTGCTGATGCTCGGCGATGGCGTCAACGATGTGCCGGTGCTGGCCGCCGCCGATATCAGCGTGGCCATGGGCTCGGCCACCGACCTGGCCAAGACCAGCGCCGACGCGGTGTTGCTGTCGAACCGCCTCAACGCCCTGGTACAAGCCTTTACCCTGGCCCGGCGCACCCGCCGGGTAATCATTGAAAACCTGCTGTGGGCCGGGCTGTACAATGGCCTGATGTTGCCGTTTGCCGCCCTCGGCTGGATCACTCCCATCTGGGCGGCGATCGGCATGTCCCTCAGTTCGTTGACCGTGGTGCTCAATGCCCTGCGCCTGACTCGCATGCCGAGCACGCCAGCCGTGAGCCCCGCCCCCGTAACCCGCCCGCTGCCGGCTTGAGCCGCGCGGGCATGGAGTGCAGATGCCAGCTCTTTACGTGATGATCCCGGCGGCGCTGTTGATCGTGGCCATCGCCATTTACATCTTCTTCTGGGCGGTGGACAGCGGCCAGTACGACGACCTCGATGGCCCGGCCCACAGCGTGCTGTTCGATGACCAGGACCCGAACCACCTGGCGGCCGTCGATGAAGCCAACGGCCCTGAACAACCGCCCAAGCCGAAAGATCCGCCCCATGCTTGAACTGGCGCCCCTGCTGGTCTCGGCAGTGATCCTCGGCCTGCTGGGCGGCGGCCATTGCCTGGGTATGTGTGGCGGCCTGATGGGCGCGCTGACCCTGGCGATTCCCAAGGAGCAACGCAGTCGGCGCTTTCGCCTGCTGCTGGCCTACAACCTGGGGCGCATCCTCAGCTACGCCACCGCCGGCTTGCTGATCGGCCTGGCCGGCTGGGCCGTGGCCAACAGTCCGGCAGCGATGTTCATGCGCATCCTCGCCGGGCTGTTGCTGATCTGCATGGGCTTGTACCTGGCCGGCTGGTGGAGCGGCCTGACCCGTATCGAAAGCCTCGGGCGCGGCCTGTGGCGGCATATCCAGCCGGTTGCCAACCGTTTGCTGCCGGTGTCCAGCCTGCCCCGGGCGTTGCTGCTGGGTGCGCTCTGGGGCTGGTTGCCGTGCGGGTTGGTCTACAGCACGTTGCTGTGGGCGGCCAGCCAGGGCAATGCGCTGGACAGTGCGGTGCTGATGCTCGCGTTCGGCCTTGGCACCTGGCCGGTACTGCTGGCCACGGGCTTAGCCGCTGATCGAGTCACCGCGTTATTGCGCAAACGCAGCGTGCGGATGGCTGGTGGCCTGCTGGTCATCCTGTTCGGCATCTGGACCTTGCCCGGTCCGCACCAGCACTGGCTGATGGGCCACTAGATCGCCATGTGGCATAGCGCCGCTCCCCGTTGATGCAAATCAAGATGGCTTCCCCACCCAGCCCCTAGACTCGGCCCACTAGCCTATCCGGGGGAACGCCCGCATGCTCGACGCCATTCGTTGGGACACTGATCTGATTCACCGCTACGACCTGGCGGGGCCACGCTATACCTCGTACCCCACCGCCGTACAATTCGACAGCCAGGTCGGCACCTTTGACCTGCTCCACGCCCTGCGCGACAGCCGCAAGGCCGTACGGCCCCTGTCGCTGTATGTGCATGTGCCGTTTTGCGCCAACATTTGCTACTACTGCGCCTGCAACAAGGTCATCACCAAGGATCGCGGCCGGGCTCACGCCTATCTGCAACGCCTGGAGCAGGAAATCCAGTTGGTGGCGTGCCACCTCGATCCCAAACAGCCGGTCGAGCAGCTGCACTTCGGCGGCGGCACCCCGACCTTTCTCAGCCATGACGAGCTGCGTCAGGTCATGGGCCGCCTGCGCCAGCACTTCAACCTGCTGGACGATGACTCCGGCGACTACGGGATTGAAATCGACCCACGGGAAGCCGACTGGGCGACCATGGGCCTGCTGCGTGAACTGGGGTTCAACCGCGTCAGTATCGGCCTGCAGGACCTAGACCCCGAAGTGCAGCGTGCGGTGAACCGCCTGCAAAGCCTGGAAGAAACCCGCGCAGTGATTGACGCAGCGCGCACCCTGCAGTTTCGTTCGATCAATATCGACCTGATCTACGGTTTGCCCAAGCAGACACCGCTGAATTTCGCACGCACCGTGGAAGAAGTCATCAGCCTGCAACCGGACCGCCTCTCGGTGTTCAACTACGCACACCTGCCGGAACGGTTCATGCCCCAGCGACGGATCAACACCGACGACCTGCCCTCCCCGGCGGAAAAACTGCTGATGCTGCAAACCACCATCGAGCAGTTGACCCGGGCGGGCTACCGCTACATCGGCATGGACCACTTTGCCCTGCCGGACGATGAATTGGCCGTCGCCCAGGAAGAAGGCACGCTGCAACGCAACTTCCAGGGCTACACCACCCATGGGCATTGCGATTTGATCGGGCTCGGGGTGTCGGCGATCAGCCAGATCGGCGACCTGTACTGCCAGAACAGCAGCGACCTGAACCACTACCAGAACGCCCTCGCCGGCGCGCAACTGGCCACCAGCCGTGGGTTGTTATGCACCACGGATGACCGGTTGCGCCGGGAAGTGATCCAGCAGCTGATCTGCACGTTCAGCCTGAATTTCGAGAAGATCGAACAGGCCTTCAACATCGATTTTCGCGGCTATTTCGACGAGCTCTGGCCGCAACTGGAGGCGATGACCGAGGACGGACTGATCGAACTCGACCCACAGGGCATCCGCGTATTGCCGGCGGGGCGCCTGCTGGTACGCTCGGTGTGCATGGTGTTCGATGCCTATCTGGAGCACCAGAATCGGCAACGATTTTCGCGGGTAATCTGAACCTGTCCTACTTCGCCAGCAGGGCCATCGCTTCCAGCTGCGACTCGGGAGACTCGTCCTTCAAGGCCTTGGTCAACTGCGATTGGGCCGTCATCAAGCCGGCCTGCAATGTCGCGATATCACTCTGCAAGGCGGCCACTCTGGCCTGCCTTGCCTGCGGGGTCTTTGAGGCGTCGGACATGGCAGCTGAGAGCTGAGCCAGCTTCTCGGCGAGCTGTTTTCTCATCTCGCGAATCATTTTCAACAGCTGCTTGATGTTGTCTTTCAGGTTGCTGTCGTCAATGTCCTTGTTGGAGTTGGTGCTGGCCTTGGAGGCCTTCAGCCCCGCTCCCGAGATATCCACCACCAGTCCTTGGGGCTTGGTGTCAGTGGCCCGATCGGTAGAAGACGCTTGGTCTTTATCGTCTGCAGCGGGGTCTTTTTTCGCATCAGGCACGGTTAGCGAAGAAACAATGGCAGGGTTGGTTGCGCCAATGGAAAGCATGATCTGAGCCTCCAGCTCTAGGAGTGACAATCTTGTATCGACCTCGATACAAAATTCTTTATACCGCTGCTGCTTTTTTGTACACGCTGGCCTGATCGTCCCCCAGTGCGGTACCCTTACGTCTTATGTGTGTTTTCCCACAAGGATTTAAGAAATGTCCGAGCCAGTTAAACTGCGCGCTCATAGCCAGGCTCATTGCAAGGATTGCAGCCTGGCCCCCCTGTGCCTGCCACTTTCGTTGAATCTGGAAGACATGGAAGCGCTGGACGAGATCGTTAAACGCGGTCGCCCACTGAAAAAAGGCGAGTTCCTGTTTCGCCAGGGCGACAAGTTTGACTCCGTTTATGCAGTACGTTCTGGCGCGCTGAAAACCTTCAGCCTGAGCGATGGCGGCGAAGAACAGATCACCGGCTTCCACCTGCCGAGCGAACTGGTCGGACTGTCGGGCATGGACACTGAGATTCACCCCGTGTCGGCCCAGGCCCTGGAAACCACATCGGTGTGTGAAATCCCGTTCGAACGCCTGGATGAACTGGCCCTGCAGCTGCCGCAATTGCGTCGCCAGCTGATGCGCGTGATGAGCCGGGAAATCCGCGACGACCAACAGATGATGCTGCTGTTGTCGAAGAAAACCGCCGACGAGCGTATTGCCACTTTCCTGGTCAACCTCTCCGCACGTTTCCGCGCGCGGGGTTTCTCGGCCAACCAGTTCCGCCTGAGCATGTCGCGCAACGAAATCGGCAACTACCTGGGCCTGGCGGTGGAAACCGTGTCCCGGGTATTCACCCGCTTCCAGCAGAACGAGTTGATTGCGGCCGAAGGCAAGGAAGTGCATATCCTCGACCCGATCCAGCTCTGCGCATTGGCTGGCGGTTCGCTCGACGGTTGATCCAGACGCTTGCGGCCGAGCCAATCGGCTGGGCCGCAGGTATACTTCGAGTCCGCTTTCCTCCCCAGGACTCCTCGACGATGGTCTTCGATTCGTTCGACATCAAATCCCTGATTCGCCCAGTCATCGACTTCCCCAAGCCTGGGGTGATCTTTCGCGATATCACGCCGCTGTTCCAGTCGCCCAAGGCCTTGCGCCTGGTGGCCGACACCTTCGTACACCGCTACGTCGAAGCCGACTTCACCCACATTGGTGCGATGGATGCCCGCGGTTTTTTGATCGGTTCGATCATTGCCTATCAGTTGAACAAACCGCTGATTCTGTTCCGCAAGCAAGGCAAATTGCCGGCTGACGTGCTGGCCGAGAGTTACCAGACCGAATACGGCGAAGCCTTCCTGGAAGTGCACGCCGACAGCCTGTGTGAAGGTGATTCGGTGCTGATGTTCGATGACCTGATCGCCACCGGCGGCACGCTGATCGCAGCGGCCAACCTGGCCCGGCGCATGGGCGCACGGATTTTCGAAGCGGCGGCGATCATTGACCTGCCGGAGCTGGGTGGGTCCCAGCGCCTGGAAGACATGGGCATTGCGACGTTCTGCCTGACGCAGTTTGCCCTGACAGACCAATAACCCCGGGACTCGTGTGGCGAGGGAGCTTGCTCCCGCTGGAGTGCGCAGCGCTCCCAAAGATCTTGGGGCCGCTACGCAGCCCAGCGGGAGCAAGCTCCCTCGCCACAGCAAGCTCCCTCGCCACAGTAAACATCACTCAAGCTTTTGCCACTGCGGCGGCGGTGCAAATCCCTCGACCCAACCCGGCACGTCGTCCGCAGGCATCGGCCGGGCGATGAAATAGCCTTGGGCCACTTCGCAGCCCATGCGCATCAACAGCTGGCCGTGCTCCAGGGTTTCCAGGCCTTCGGCAATCACTTCGCGGCCAAACGCACGGGCCAGACCTATCACGGCCTTGGTCAGCGCCAGGTCGTCCTTGTCGTGCAGGATGTCGCGCACGAACGACTTGTCGATCTTGATGGTCTGGGTCGGCAGGCGCTTGAGGTAGCTCAGGGAGGAATAGCCGGTGCCAAAATCATCCAGGGAGAACTGCACGCCCAAGGCCTGGCAGGCCTCCAGGTGCTGGGTGACACGCTGGATATTGTCGATGGCCACCGACTCGGCGATCTCCAGGTCCAGCCGGTGCGGCTCCACCTGCGGGTATTGCGCCAGCAAGTCTTGCAGGCGCTCGACAAAATCCTCGCGCTGGAAGTGCCGCGCCGCGATGTTCACGCTCACCGACCACCAATGCCCATGCACCTGCCAGCGATGCATCTGGCCCAACACCTGGGCGATCACCCATTCGCCGATATCGACAATCAGGTCGGTCTGCTCGATCAGTGGCAGGAAATCCCCCGGCTTCACCAGGCCACGCTCGGGGTGCTGCCAGCGTAACAACGCTTCGAACCCCACCACCGTGCCGCAGCGCAAGTTGACCTTGGGCTGGTAATGCAGGCACAACTGGCCCGCCGCCAGGGCCTGGCGGATCTGCTCCACGGTCTGGTGGCTGGCCTTGACCTCCTGTTCCAGGGATACATCAAACAACTGGTAGCGGTTGCGCCCGCTCTGCTTGGCCACATACATCGCCTGGTCGGCATGGCGCAGCAAGGTGTCGGCGTCCTCGTCGTCCAGGGGGAACAGCGTGACGCCGATGCTGGCGAACACATTCAGCTCCGCCCCCTGGATCGAGTACGGCTCGGAAATCGCCTTGAGGATGCGCAGCAAGGCGCCGTTCAGCTCGTCGATATCGCGCACATAACGCAGGATCAGCACAAATTCGTCACCGGCGAGCCGGGCGACCACGTCCTCGCCGCGGATGATCTCCCGCAACCGAGTGGCCACTTCCACCAACAACAGATCCCCACAGGCATGCCCATACCCGTCGTTGACCGCCTTGAAGCCGTCCAGGTCGAGCATGCACAACGCCAACGGTATGTCTTCGCTGCGGGAGAACTCCAGGGACTGGTTAAGCAACTCCGACAGATAGGCGCGGTTCGGCAAGCCGGTCAGCACATCGTGGCCGACCCGCCATTGCAGGGTGTGCAACAGCTGGCGCTTTTCGCTGACATCAAAGCGGATCGACACGTACTTCTGCACGCGCCCGGTCTTCTCATCGAGCAGCGGCACCATGGTGCTGTCCACCCAATACAACGTCCCATCCTTGGCCCGGTTGCAGATTTCCCCACGCCACACCCGGCCTTCGCTGATGGCTTGCCACATGCCCTGGAAGAACCCCGCAGGGTGCAGTCCCGAGCTCAGAATGCGGTGATTTTGCCCCAGCAACTCGTCACGCCCGTAGCCGGACATGCCGCAGAACTGGTCATTGACGTAAGTGATGCAGCCCGCCAGGTCAGTCTCGGAGAAAATGGCGGCTGCATCCACGGCCCTGCGGTATTTCTCGTCCATGAGTCAGGCTCACTGTGGCTAGCGGTTGAACCGCTCGACCAGGGCGCGCAACCCGGAAGAGATGCTTTCGAGTTCCCGGCCACGGGTGACTGCAGCGTTGGCATTGCCCGCTGTCTTTTGCACCGTGGCGGCAACGTTATTGATCTGCTGTGAAACTTCCTCGGCGACGTGGGATTGTTCCTGTGAGGCAGCAGCCATTTGCTGACTCATACTGGTAATACGCTCCACCGCGTGGCGAATGCCTTGCAGCGCCTGCTGCGCCTCAAGTACTTGCTGCACGCCCTGCTCGGCCTCGTGAATGCCCAGGCTCGCGATCTCGACCGCCTCATCGGCGCCCGCCCGAAGGTTCTGGATGATGCCCTGGATCTGCTGGGTCGACTCCCGCGTCTTGCCCGCCAGGGCGCGCACCTCGTCGGCCACCACGGCAAAGCCACGGCCCTGCTCGCCGGCGCGGGCCGCTTCAATGGCCGCGTTGAGGGCCAGCAGGTTGGTCTGGTCGGCGATTGCCTGGATCATGCTCGCGGCCACCTGGATTTGCTGGGTCTGCCCGGCCAGGTTGCCCACCGCCTGATTGATCTGGGTGACGGTGCCGGCCAGCAGCTGGATCGCCTCGCGCGACGTGCCGGCCACCTGGCTGCCCTGCTCGGCGAGGGTGTTGGCGGTGTGGGCTTCACTGGCGGTTTGTTGAACGTGCACTGCCACTTCGGCGATGGACGCAGCCATCTCGGTCATGGCGGCGGCGGTCATGTCGGTCTCGGCGCGCTGTTCCAGCAACGCCGATTCGGTGGTGCTCGACAACACGCTGGAATGGGCGGCTGCTTCGGCCATCTGGTTGGCCAGGTCGCTGAGGCGCGTCAGGGCGGTTTTAAGTCGCGCTTCTTCGCTGATCAGGATCATTTCGAGCTGCGCGGTCGGCCCCAGCGCGTCGCTGTAGGTCATGGCGCTGATGGGGTCGGAAAAGGTATTGGGCGTGTTCTGCACAATCTGCTTGAGCTGTAGTCCCAAGCGTTGATGCCCCCAGACGCCCAGGCCGAGAAACAAGCCGACAGTCAACGCCTGGGCCCATACACCCGGAACCCATTGGAAGGCGGCGACACTGGCAACGGCAGCCGCCAGTGGCAACGCCATGGCTCGGGACACAGACGCCACACGCCGCACCGGCGAGACCGCCGCACCACCTGCCTGCAACCGCGCGTACAGCGCTTCTGCGCGGCGCACCTGTTCGCGGGTGGGCTTGACCCGCACCGACTCATAGCCCGTCAGTCGCCCGTCTTCGAGAATCGGCGTCACATAGGCGCTGACCCAATAATAGTTGCCGTTCTTGCAGCGGTTCTTCACCACGCCCATCCAGCTCTGCCCGGCCTTGAGGTAGCTCCACATCAGCTGGAACACGGCGGGCGGCATGTCCGGGTGGCGCACCAGGTTGTGGGTGCTGCCGATCAGCTCGGCCTGGGTAAAGCCGCTCATGGCGGCAAACTCGGCGTTGCAGTAGGTAATATGGCTGTTGACGTCAGTTGCGGAAATTAGCCGTTGCTGCTCCCCAAAAGTCTGTTCAACAGCAGTGACCGGCAAATTGAGACGCACGTTAAAGCTCCATGGACAGCATTCGATCGCCCTCTCGACCACCGGGTAGGCAGGACAGGCGGATTCGTATTTCCAGTCGGGCTGCGCCGTCGATCGGCTGGTTGGCCGCAAAGGTACGCAAACCCACGATTTTGCACAGCAATTCATCATCCATTCAGTGATGATCAACTAGGCTTGAATTCGGGTATCCGGCACGTGAGGCGCAATGAAGCGTGGCACTGACGAGCGACATTTCAGTCCCTGCCAGGCGTCCGTTTTATGGGCATATTTATGAGAGTAAGGAGAGAGCAATGATTTCCTGTTTCATAAACCTGCCTTCTGAAACGAGACCACCAAATACTTGTCCTAGATGCCGATTCTACGAATTACATCACATTTTGCAAGAAAAGGTGATGGTACATGCGGTTGTCTAATTTTAAGATTTATCGTTAAGTTCTTGATTCTAAATGGGAATTGAGCGATGCACATTTCAAGTTTGGGTCCAGCCATCAGACGTTACCGCAAGGTCGCAGGGCTTACTCAGGCTGAACTAGGTGAAAAAACCGGTTTTGACCCTAAAACCATCAGCCGCTTCGAAACCGGCACCTATACACCCAGCGTCGAGGCACTGTTCTTGTTCGCAGAGGCGCTGGGAGTGAAGCTGAAAGTCTTTTTCGCAGACCTGGTCGACGAGGAGGAACAGCGCGCTTATCTGTTCGGTGTCATTCACAAAGCCACCCCGAAGGATCTGGGAAAGCTGATCGCAGCGGTAGACCAGGCCTTGTCCAAGCCTTAGAGCTCGCAACACACGTGCACGCAATAAAAAGAGCAGACAGCCAGATTGACTGTCTGCTCTTTGCTTGATGACTCCTGACATGAACTGACAGGACAGCCCCTTAGACTAGGGACTGAGCCGCGCCATTGCTGCGTCATTCCACGGAGTCATCATGAATAGCATTGCCCATTACTTTTTGTTGTACGTCGACAGCCCGGCCACCAGCGCCAACCTCTACAGCCGACTGCTGGACAAGCCGCCGGTGGAGCTGGGGCCGACCTTTGCGCTGTTCATCCTCGACAACGGGGTGAAACTCGGCCTGTGGTCGCGCCATACCGTGGAGCCTGCGGCCCAAGCCTCGGTTGGCGGTAGCGAGGCGGGTTTCTGCGTCGCTGATATCGCAACGGTCGACGATTTGCACACACGCTGGGTGCAACTCGGGATGAGCATCATCCAGTCACCGGTCGAGGCGGACTTCGGCTACACCTTTGTCGCCCAGGACCCCGACGGTCACCGCCTGCGGGTGTTCACCGTGAACCCGTAACGGCTTGCGGCGCCAGCGCCCTTCGAGGCTGATGGCGCCGACACTGGCCAGCACGATCAGGCCACCCAGCACCACGCGCAGCGAAACCTGCTCGCCCAGCAGCGTGGCGGCCATCACCATCGCCACCGGCGGCACCAGGTACAACGCCACTGACGCGCGGCTGACCTCGACATGCCGCAACACATAGGCCCAGGCCAGGTACGCCAGGGCGCTGGGAAAGGCGCCGAGCAACAACACCGCCCAGTTGGCTTGGGTTGATGATTGCGACACCACCGCCGGCAAACCCGGCAAATACACACACAACAGCAAGGTGCCCGACCACACGGTGTAGCACACCGTGGTCAGCGGGCTGTAGCGCCGGGAATAGTGTTTCTGGATGGTGAAATAAAGGCTCCACGACAACGCCGCCAGCAGGATCATCAGTCCACGGGGATCAATCTGCCCCAGGCCATGCTCGCCCCAGATCACCACCAGCACCCCGCTCAAGCCCAGCAGCACGCAACCCCAGCGCCAGCCGGTAACTCGCTCCTTCAAGCCGAAAAACGCCACCAGCACCGTAAATAGCGGAACCGACTGCGCCAGCACACTGGAGGCAGCGGCCGTGACAAATTGCTGGCCGAAATTGATCGTCAGGTGATGCAGGAAAATCCCGAAGAAGCCCAGCACCAGCAACCACGGCAGGTCCCGCAGACGTGGCCGCTCGATCCTCATGACCAACGCGACGCCGGCCATCAATACCGAAGCAATCAGGAACCGCCCCAAGGCCAACTGGCCAGGGCTGTAGCTGTGCAAGGCCAGATGCACGCCAATCGGCGAATACGCCCAACAGAGGATGACGCAGGCAGTGACTAGCGTAAGCTTTACAGGTGACGGGGCTTTCATGAACGGCGCCCAGCAGTGGGAATGCCGTCAGTCTTGGCCCCGGCAAGGCGCAGGACAATTAACCGTTTCTGACTTCTGTAATCACTGGAACTGAGCGATGGAACTGGCCCAACTGAAAATGGTGAAAGCCGTGGCACAAACCGGCAGCGTGGCCCAGGCCGCCCTGCAACTGCACTGCGTGCCGTCCAACATCACCACACGCATTAAGCAACTGGAAAGCGAGTTGGGTACCCCGCTGTTCATTCGCGCCGGGCGCGGGTTGGCGATCAGTGCCGCAGGGGAAGTGTTTCTCGACTACTGCGAGCGCATCCTCGCGCTGGTGGAAGAGTCCAAGCGTGCCGTCGACAGCAACGCGATTCCCCGCGGCAAGCTGCGCATCGGCGCAGTGGAATCCAGCGCCAGTGGCCGCCTGCCGCCGCTGCTGGCCGAATACCATCGACGTTATCCACAAGTGGAGCTGGAACTGGTGACCGGTGCCTGGGCGCAGTTACTCGATGACCTGCAACATCACCGCATCGACGCCGCGCTGGTGGCCGCCGGCGGCAAACGCCCGAAGCTCGAACAAAGCGTGGTCTACAGCGAGCGCCTGGTGCTGATTACCAGCGCCTCCAGCGCACCCATCGAGGACGCCCGGGACCTGGCCGGCCGCACGCTGCTGGTGTGGCCGCCCGGCTGCCCGTATCGCGCAGCCCTGGAGAACTGGCTCAAGCCCCACGACATCAAGCCTGCCATCGCAAATTATGCCAGTTGGGGCACGATCATTGGCTGCGTCAGCGCGGGGATTGGCGTGGCACTGGCGCCGGAAGGCATCCTGGCGCGCTACGAGCAGGCCAACCAATTGACGTCCTACCGCTTCGACGAATTGGCGGCGGTGGATAACCTGCTGTTCTGGCACAAAGACACCCAACGCCATCTGGCGCGGGATGCCTTTGCGGGGCTGTTGCGGGAAACTTTCGGCTAACCGGTTTTCGCCCCGCTACGCGCGGGCGCAGCAGCATCTTCAGCCTTTTGCGGGGACCAGCCTAGCGTACTGGTCCTGGCTGATCCAGCCCTTGGAAGAGCGGCCTTCGCCATTGATGAACTCGACCTGGGCCCAGCCATCCTTGAACGCCAGTACCGCGACCACATCGTCCTTGACCACGTAGGCACGATGGCTGGCCTTGGCGTCCGGGGTCTTCTGCAGGAAGGCCTTGTCGGACGAAACGGTCACCAGGCCAATCCACTTCTTGGCAGCGGTCTGGGTCAGGTCCAGGCCGGTGGCAATTTCCGGCATCAACACGTTGATGCAGCCGGGATGTTCGCGGCCCTTCTCCACGGTCAGCATCACACCGTCCGAGGAGGCCGCGACGGTACCCGGATAGGCCTCATCCAGCCATGTCGACACCGATGCCTTCGCACCGTCGACCTTGCCCTGCAGGAAGAACGTGCACGAGCGGGTCACGCCCTCGCCCATTTCCTCGGCATAAAACCCCTCCACCTGATGCTCGGGCGTCACGGCCAGCATCAGCCCTTCGTACTTGCCCGAGTGCAGCGTAGCGGCAAACGCCGGCGCACCTGCAGCAACACACACGAAAGAGGCAACCAGCAATCGGGACACGCAACGTTTGAACGGCATTCTATTTTTTCCCTTCAAGTGCTTCGTAGGCTTTTTTGATGCGTTGGTCATAGTCGCCATAATCCTTGCCGTTATAGTTCAGCGCCATGGCGGCGTAATCCTTGTTCTTCATGGCCTTGACCAGGGCCGGGCTCTGGCTGCAAAAACCGAGGAAGGCCTTTAGTTGATGCCCGGCATTAATCTTCATGGCCACCACAAATTCAAACACCGTTTTATAACCGCATGCCGTGAAGTTGGAGCCCATTATCTGAAACATGCCCCAGGAGGCCGACTTCAAGGCCGCTTCCTGATCCAGCGCAAAGGCGGTGGCCATGGTTTCCCAGGCCTTGGTCTGGTCCTTGTTATTGGCCTTCCACTGGGGCCCGGCCTTCTTCACGTAGGGGTACGACAACAGCGGGTGGGTCTGGTCGTATTTACTCTTGGTGTACTTGCGAAAATGGTGCCCTTCAAAGGCGATCACCGGCAACTTGGCCGGGCCGAACCCGGAGCGCCCGCCCGACTCCACCGTGGCAAAGGCCTTGATGATATTGACGGAAATGCCGTTACCCAACTGCGTGGCAGCGTTCTGGAAGTCCGTATCCGTCAGCGTCGTGCCGCCGTCGCACGTGGCCTGGAGCATCATCTGCCGGTTGCGCCGCTCGGCCTCGATCATTGCCCGCATGCGGTCCAGATAGTGGTCGACCGTGGCCTGGACCATGTCCGCGCCGGTGTTGCCGAACACATTGAGGAACGTCGGAATACGCAGGGTCGGGTTCGGCTTGACCGGCACCTTCACCGCTTCTTCGATCAGGCTATTGAAGGTGCGACCGGTAGGGTCGATGACACCATCGGGATGCGCGTATTTGAGGTGGCGGAACTGATACTGGCTGATGCACTGCACCAACTGGCCGTCGCACTTGCCATTTTCCGCCAGGGGGAAACCCAACTTGGGAATGATCAAGTTGAATAAATACTGGATGCATTGAACATCGGTGGGCAAGTTGCGGGCTTTGCCCGGCGCACCGACGGAAGCGCTGATGAGAGTGGGCAACCCTTGCAGGCTTTTCATTACTGACATCCTTGTTAGTTGGGGTGAATGAGCAATAAAGTGCCATCACTTTAATATCATCCATGCGTCATCGACATATCTTGAAATATGTGACTGGCGCAAACTAGCAAGGAGGTTTTTGGCTGTCCAGCGGGACTTTCACCCGTTGTGAAGGACTCGACTATTTGAGGCCATCGCGGCTTTTGGTTCCGAGTTTTCCGGTATAGGGATTCACGTTGCCCTTGGTGCTGTAGTTGTTGTTACGAGTGGCGTCCGGATTTGTCGCATGAGAGGAACCCACATAGGTACCGTTGCTTTTGGTATATGCACGAATGGTGTGATCCGAGCGACTGGATGAGGAGTAACTGGAGTGGGAAGACGAGTGTCCGCCGAAACTGCTGCCACGGGCAAAAACACTACTGGATGAAAGGGCTACTACCGCAGCCAAAACGGACAAAGCTATTACTTTTTTCATGCCATCTCCCTATAACACCGATGATGCCGCTCAGTTAGTGGCACAACGATATCACGCCTGATTTCATTCAGACATTAGACTTTTCGCTTCTTCTGTGTGCGACGATCAAGGAACGACACGTAGCCCTCACGGCAAATGATCAAGGGAGAACCTAGAATTTCAGGTACGAGAAAACCAAACGCTGATCTAAATCCGGCGCTTGAGTCTGAATATTCTAAATATGTAAAAAGGATGACTACAGAAGGGGCGTTATGGAGGCAACCCCACCAGCCACACCCCGGCACACAATGTTCCCGCTGTGGCTGCTGCCTTCCGGCTCTGACCAGGTTCACGGGTAATCGTTGCGGGGGGACCGATGGGGTCACCATAACGACGCTCGCATCTCGGCAAGCCGCGCCATTGTACCGATCTCATCGTAAGTTACAACCGTTCGCGCGGGATTAAAAATATCTGATGGTTCAAGTACTTGGCTGCAGGAGCAAGCTTGCTCCTACAAAAGCACGACCTCGTCCGCCCGACCGCCCTCTTGCTGGATCACCAGGTGAATGAAGTGCAGCTTGGCAATCACCGCCGGCGGCAGGACGAACGGATAGAAATCCGGCTGGCCCATGCTGCGGGACAGTTCGTTGAGCATGCCGGCCAGTTCGATCCACGCATTGACGAATGACAGGAACGCCGTGCCGCCGGGATGCCCGGGGTCGTAGAGGGTGCTGAGGGGGAACGGCTGGTAATCCAGGTCCATCTCCCGGGCGCTCATGCCGAAGCCCAGCGCGGTGTCGACGGCGTCCATCATGTGCAGGTAATGCGCCCAGGTTTCCGCCCAGTCTTCCCACGGGTGCATGGTGGCGTAGGCGCTGACGCAGGTTTGCTGCCAGTCCGGGCGCGGGCCGTTCTGGTAGTGCTGCTCCAGGGCGTCGGCGTAGCTGGCGCGCTCGTCACCGAACAGCGTGCGGAACGGCTCCAGCCAATGGCTGTTGGCGATCAGGCGGTCCCAGTAGTAATGGCCGACCTCGTGACGGAAGTGACCGAGCAAGGTGCGGTAAGGCTCGCGCATCTGTACGCGAATTTTCTCACGGTGGGCGTCGTCGGCTTCCTTGATGTCGAGGGTGATCAGGCCATTGGCGTGGCCGGTGGTGGGCGCGTTGCCTTCCAGGTCGATGCCGACAAAATCGAAGGCCAGGCCGGTGTCTTCATCGACCGTCTTGGGAATCACCTGCAAGCCCAGGCTGATGAGTTGGGCCACCAGACGACGCTTGGCGGTTTCGACCTTGCGCCAGCGTTCGGGGTTTTCAGGGATCGACAGGTCGGGAATGGTGCGGTTCAGGCTGCAGGCCACGCACAAGGCCTGGCCGTTGTCGGCGGGCAGCAACCAGTTGCACGCGGCGGGCGTGTCAAGGTTGGCGCAGCGGCGAAAGGCACCGGCTTCAGGGTCGGCGTCCAGCAGCCAGGTATCGGCATACGGGCCGGGCTGCAGGGAGGACAGGCGACTCTGCTCCGGCTGATAGCCCAGCAGCGCCGAGCAGGCCAGGCACTGGCTGTTGCGAAAGAACAGCGATTGCCCACAGCGGCACTGCCAGACCTTGCTGTTGCGCGAGGTCTCGGCCATGAACGGTGCGGCGATGCGCGAACTGAGTTGTTCGAAGAAGCGGTACATGGCGATCTCTCCGGGAGGCTTGCCAATACTAGAGCATTGCCCGAGAGAGATCGTTCCCACGCTCTGCGTGGGAATGCATCCAGTGACGCTCCGCGTCGCAACTTTAGAGCGGACGCAGAGCGTCCAGGGCGGCGTTCCCACGCAGGGCGTGGGAACGATCATCAGACTGTGATGTTGTGCTTGGCCAAAAATGCCACGAACGCCTCTTCATCCAGCACTTTCAAGCCCAGCTCAGTGGCCTTGGCCAGCTTCGAACCCGCGCCCGGCCCGGCGACCACGCAATGGGTTTTCGCCGACACCGAGCCCGCCACCTTGGCGCCCAGGCTTTCGAGTTTTTCCTTGGCAACATCGCGGCTCATCAGTTCCAGGGAGCCGGTGAGCACCCATGTGTGACCGGCCTCGGGCAAGCCTTCGACGACTTTCTTCTCACTCTGCCAGTGCATGCCGAAGTCCTTGAGCTGTTGCTCGATGGCCAGCGCACGCCGGGCGTTTTCTTCAATATCAAAAAAGTCCCGGACGGCCTTGGCCTGCTTCTCCGGCAACGCCTGGCGCATGTCGAGCCAGTCGGCCTTGATCACGCCTTCGAGGGAGCCGAATTTGTCGGCGAGTTTCTGCGCGGCGCCCGGGCCCACGGACGGCACGTGCAGCTTGTCGAGCAAGCCGCCCAACGTGGTGCTCGCCGCAAACTCGGCGCTCAGGTCGCCCTGCTCCTGCAACTCCAGGCCGCACTCGTCCTTCGAGATCAGGGCGCCAATCACATCCTGGTTATGGCTGTCTTCAAAGAAGCTGTGAATCTCGTGGGCCACTTCCAGGCCAACGTCCGGCAAGTACGTCAGCACTTCCGGCAAGGCCTGCTGCACGCGCTCCAGGGATGCCAGCGAGCGCGCCAGCACCTTGGCCGTCTCCTCGCCCACATCGGGAATGCCCAGAGCGTAGATAAACCGTGCGAGGGTTGGCGTCTTGCTGTTTTCAATAGAGGCAATCAGCTTCTTGCTGGAAACGTCGGCAAAACCTTCCAGGTCGATAATCTGTTCGTACTTGAGCTTGTAGAGATCCGCCGGCGAGCCGATGAGTTTTTCGTCCACCAGTTGCTCGATGGTCTTGTCGCCCAGGCCATCGATGTCCATGGCCCGGCGCGAAACGAAATGGATGATCGCCTGCTTGAGCTGCGCACCACAGGCCAGGCGCCCGACGCAGCGGTACACCGCGCCTTCACTGACGGTTTCCTTGCCCTTGCTACGCTTGACCAGTTGCGTGCGCTCAACGTGGGAGCCGCACACCGGGCAGCTCTCGGGGATCTGCACCGCGCGGGCGTTTTCCGGGCGACGCTCGGTGACAACCGACACCACCTGGGGGATTACGTCACCGGCACGGCGGATGATCACCGTGTCGCCGATCATCAGGCCCAGGCGTGCCACTTCATCCATGTTGTGCAAGGTGGCGTTGGAAACGGTCACACCCGCGACCTTGACCGGCTTCAAGCGTGCCACGGGCGTCACAGCGCCGGTGCGGCCGACCTGGAATTCAACGTCAAGCAGCTCGGTCAGCTCTTCCATGGCCGGGAATTTATGGGCAATTGCCCAGCGCGGCTCGCGGGCACGGAAGCCCAGCTCCCGCTGGTAGGCAATGCTGTTGACCTTGAACACCACGCCGTCGATTTCATAGGGCAAGGCGTTGCGGCGCTCACCGATATCGCGGTAGTAGTCGAGGCAATCCTGAATCCCCTTGGCCAGCTTCAGCTCATGGCTGATGGGCATGCCCCACTTCTTCAGCTGTTGCAGGTTGCCGATGTGGGTGTCGCTGATATCCGTGGTCACGCCATAGCAGCAGAATTCCAGCGGACGGCTGGCGGTGATCTTCGAGTCCAGCTGACGCAGGCTACCCGCCGCCGCGTTGCGCGGGTTGGCGAAGGTCTTGCCGCCAACTTCCAGCTGGGTGGCGTTCAGCCGCTCGAAACCGGCCTTGGACATGAATACTTCGCCGCGCACTTCGAGGGTCGCCGGCCAGCCGGTGCCGTGCAGTTTCAAAGGAATGTTGCGCACGGTACGCACGTTGACGCTGATGTCTTCGCCAGTGGTGCCGTCGCCGCGGGTGGCGCCACGCACCAGCTCACCGTCCTGATACAGCAGGCTGACCGCCAGGCCATCGAGCTTCGGCTCACAGCTGTACTCCACCGCTGCGCCACCGCCAAACAGGTCGCCCACGGGCAGGTCCAGGCCTTCAGTGACCCGGCGATCAAATTCCAGCATGGTACTTTCATCGAAGGCGTTGCCGAGACTGAGCATCGGGATTTCGTGGCGTACCTGAGTGAACGCAGACAATGCCGCACTGCCGACCCGCTGCGTCGGTGAATCACGGGTTACCAGCTCCGGGTGCTCGGCTTCAAGCGCCTTGAGCTCGTGGAACAAACGGTCGTACTCGGCGTCCGGAATGCTCGGCTCGTCGAGGACGTGGTAACGGTAGTTGTGCTGATCCAGTTCAGCGCGCAGTTCGAGGATGCGGGTGTGGGCGGCGGTCATGGGTGTTCTCTCATAAAGCAAAAGAGCAGCCGAAGCTGCTCAATATGTTAGTGCATGGATTCTACAGGCAACGCTTAAGCTTGGACCTTAGCGCTTCTGTGTCAGGGCACGACGCTCGAACTCGACGATGCGCTGACGGTAATGCTCGATGGTCTGGGCGGTCAGGACACTGCGTTGATCGTCCTTGAGTTCGCCGTTGAGTTCCTGGGACAGCTTGCGAGCTGCCGCCACCATCACGTCGAACGCTTGTTTCGGGTGACGCGGGCCTGGCAAGCCGAGGAAGAAGCTCACCGCCGGAGTGCTGAAATGGTCGATGTCGTCCAGATCGAAGATGCCCGGCTTGACCGCATTGGCCATGGAGAACAGGACTTCGCCGTTGCCGGCCATGCTTTCGTGGCGATGGAAAATATCCATCTCGCCAAAGCGCAGACCGCTTTCCAGAATATTCTGCAGCAGGGCCGGGCCCTTGAAGCCGGCGGCGTCACGGCAGATCACGCTGATCACCAGCACCTCTTCGGCAGCCGGCTGGTCCTTGACGGATTCTTTATGGGCGCTCTTGGCCGGGGACTCATCCGGGAAGTCGTCATCACGGCTGCTGAAGCTCGGGCCTTCTTCCAGGTCCAGGTTCAGGTCGCCCTGGGATGGCTCGCTGGCCGCGCTGCGCTTGCCGCGCTTGGGTTCACGGGCTTCACGCACCGGTGCGCTCATCGACGGCAGGTCGTGCTCGTCCAGGTGCGGCTCTTTATGGTTGTCCAGGACACGCGGTGGCCCCAGCAGCTCGGCGCTGCCGTCGTCGTCCGGCAAATTGGACAGGTTGCGGTCCAGGCGAAATTTCAACTTGCCCTTGCCGCCACGCATCCGGCGCCAGCCATCAAAAAGAATACCGGCAATGACAATAATGCCGATGACGATCAGCCACTCGCGCAGACCGATTTCCATGTAATCCCGTGCCTCTAATAAAAAATGCTGAAAAATAAGGGGTTTAGCACCGTGCAAACCGCTTTAAAACGTGGCGCCAACTCTATGTTCTGAATGACGTTTTGCCCACGCATACGAAAATTTGACATTAAACTAGCACGACCAAAGATAACTTTACACCGTCTGTCAAAATGCCTTGAACAAATATGTCCATTTGCCACTTTTCCCAGACCGGTAAATCACCTTACGTCCTGCTGAAAATCCTCCTTCGACCTGCGGCTCAGGATTCCACCAGCGCCATCGCCTCTTCGACATCCACCGCCACCAATCGCGAACAGCCCGGCTCGTGCATCGTCACGCCCATCAATTGATCGGCCATTTCCATGGCGATCTTGTTGTGGGTGATATAGATGAACTGCACCGTCTGGGACATTTCTTTAACCAGTCGGGCGTACCGTCCAACGTTAGCGTCATCCAGCGGGGCGTCAACTTCGTCGAGCATGCAAAACGGCGCCGGGTTCAACTTGAAGATCGCAAATACCAGGGCCAATGCGGTCAGTGCCTTCTCGCCACCAGACAACAAATGGATGGTGCTGTTCTTCTTGCCCGGAGGCCGCGCCATGATCGTTACCCCTGTATCGAGTAGATCTTCGCCCGTCAGTTCCAAGTAAGCGCTGCCACCACCGAAAACTTTCGGGAATAACGCCTGTAAACCGCCATTAATCTGATCAAAGGTATCTTTGAAGCGATTACGGGTTTCCTTGTCGATCTTGCGGATCACGTTCTCCAGGGTGTCCAGCGCTTCGACAAGATCGGCGTTCTGCGCATCCAGATAACGTTTGCGCTCGGACTGCTGCTGGTACTCGTCGATGGCCGCGAGGTTGATCGCGCCGAGTCGTTGAATGCGCGCGGCAATCCGCTCAAGTTCTTCTTCGGCTTCTTTCTCGTTGGCCTCGGCGGTCAGGGTATTGAGCACGCCGTGCAGGTCGTAGCCGTCTTCCAGCAACTGGTCTTGCAGGGTTTTGCGGCGCACCGTCAGGGCCTGCCATTCCATGCGCTGCTGTTCGAGCTGGCCCCGGATCAGTTGCGACTGTTGCTCGGCCTGGGTCCGGCGTTTTTCCGCGTCGCGCAGTTCGCGGTCGGCGTCTTCCAGGGCGATTTGGGCGGTCTTGAGCTCTTCGTCGACGGTCATGCGCTTGTCGAGCAACTCTTCAAGCTTCAGGCGCAGCTCTTCCAGCGGGGCCTCGCCCTCCTCCAGGTTGAGGCTCAGTTGCTCGCGTTTTTCGGTCAGGCGTTCGGACTGCATTTCCAGGCGCTCAAGGGCCTGGCGCGTGGAGTCGTGCTGCGCCCGCAGGGAGCCGAGGCGCACGGCCAATTGATGGGCGTGATCCTTGTGCTGGCGAGCTTCCTGGCGCACCCGATCGAGGCGCTCGCGCAAGCTGTCGCGCTGGGCCAGCAGCAGCTCGCGTTGCTCGGTGTCCAGGGCCATGCTGTCGAGGGCTTCCTGCAGTTGCAGGCGTGCTTCGCCGACTTGTTCGTGTTCGAGGGCGCGTTGCTCGCCCATCTCCGCCACTTCTTCGTCGAGCCGGGTGCGGCGCAGGGTCAGTTGCTCGACCTTGGCCTTGCTCGCCGAGAGCTGGGCTTTCAATTCGCCCTGCTGGCGCGCTTCGTCCTGCAACAGCCGGCGCAGGTGTTCGCGGCCGGTCTCTTGCTGGCGCTGGGTGGCGCGCAGGGTTTGCAGCTGGTTTTCCAGGGACTCGAGTGTGGCTTCGCGCTCTTCGCGCTCGGCGGTCAGGTTGACAATTTCCTGGCCACGGGCCAATACGCCGCTTTCCGCTTCGCTGGCGCGCCGTACCCGCAAAAAGTGCCGGCCGACCCAGAAGCCATCACGGCTGATCAGGCTTTGCCCGGCGGCCAACTGCCCGCGCTGGGCCAGGGCCTGCTCAAGGCTGTCGACCGGCTTGACCTGGCCGAGCCAGGGCGACAGGTCAATCGCCGCCTCCACTTTATCCAGCAGGCTGCCCGGCACGCGAGTGCCGTCCGCCGCCGGGCTGAGCAAACGCAGATCGCCCTGGGCAAAACCCGCCAGGTCAAACCCGCCAAAATCATCCACCAGCACCGCTTGCAGGTCGGCGCCGAGCACGGTTTCCACCGCCAGCTCCCAACCGGCTTCAACCTTCAGGCCTTCGGCCAGGCGCGGGCGCTCGGCCAGGTGTTGGTCACGCAGCCATTCAGCCGTGCCGGTGCCCGGGTCAAGCGCCGCTTGCTGCAAGGCTTCCAGGGAAGCCAACCGGCCGTTGAGCCGCTGCAAATCGCCCTGGGCCTGCTGCTGTGCCTGGGTCGCCTGCTGCAGTTGCTGACGCAATTGCTCGAGGCGCTCCACTTGTTGTTCTTCGCTGGCTTCCAGCTCTTCCAGCGTCATTTCGCTTTCGGCGAGTTTCTCGCTCAGTTCGAGGATCGCTGCATCTTCCGGGTCGGCAGCGAGCAGCACGCGCTCTTCCACCAGGCGCCGCTGACGCTCGGCCAGGCGCTCCATGCTGGTTTCCAGTTGCTGGATGCGTGACTGCTGCACCTCAGCCTGGCGGCGCGGCTCGGCAGATTGCAGGTTGAACGTGTCCCACTGCTCCTGCCAGGCGTGCATGGTGGTTTCGGATTCTTCCAGGGCCGCAGCGGCTTCCTCGGCAGCGGCGCTGGTGACTTCCTGCTCGGGAGTGAGCATGTCCAGCTCCTCCCCAAGGGTCAGCAGCAAGGTGCGGTCGTGGCCCAGGTGCGATTCGGTTTCCAGGCGCGCACGCTCGGCTTCTTTCAAGTCGTCCTGCAACTGGCGCAAACGCTGCTGGCCGTGCTGGATGCTCTGCTCGACCCGGGCGATATCGCCGCCCACCGAATAGAAGCGCCCCTGCACCAGATTGAAGCGCTCGGACAGGTCATGGTGACCGTCCCGCAGGCGTTCGATGCTGGCGTCGGCATTGCGCTGCTCGGCCACCAGGGCTTCGAAGCTGATTTCCTGGGTGCCGATGATCGCTTCGCGCTGGCCCACCTGGTCATTCAACGCCTGCCAGCGCAGGGCCGACAGTTGCGCCTTGAGCTGACGCTCCTCGCCCTTGTATTCCTGATACTTCTCGGCGGCCTGGGCCTGGCGGTGCAGGCGCTCCAGCTGGCGCTCCAGCTCTTCACGCAGGTCAGTCAGGCGGGCAAGGTTTTCATGGGTACGGCGGATACGGTTTTCGGTCTCGCGGCGGCGCTCCTTGTACTTGGAGATGCCGGCCGCTTCCTCGATAAAGTTACGCAGGTCTTCGGGCTTGGCTTCGATCAGCTTGGAGATCATCCCCTGTTCGATGATCGAATAGCTGCGCGGGCCCAGGCCGGTACCGAGGAAGATGTCGGTGATGTCCCGGCGGCGACACTTGGTGCCGTTGAGGAAGTAGCTGTTCTGGCTGTCGCGGGTCACTTTGCGGCGAATGGAGATTTCCGCATAGGCCGCGTACTCGCCCACCAGGGTGCCGTCGGAATTGTCGAACACCAGTTCGATGCTGGCCTGGCTCACCGGCTTGCGGCTGGTGGAGCCGTTGAAGATGACGTCGGTCATCGACTCGCCACGCAGGTTTTTTGCGGAGCTCTCGCCCATCACCCAGCGTACGGCGTCGATGATGTTCGACTTGCCGCAGCCATTGGGCCCGACCACTGCCGCCATGTTACTGGGGAAGTTCACCGTGGTCGGGTCGACGAAGGATTTGAACCCCGCCAGTTTGATGCACTTGAGCCGCACGCTTAGGCTTCCGCCAACGCAGCAATGACCAGCGAGCAACTGCGCTCGCCGTAGGCCGAGAGCACCAGGCGAATCTGCGGCAGGTCACGGGCCAGCACGGCGGCGAGCAATTGCTCGAACAGCACCAGGTACTCGCTCATGGACGCCTTGCGCTGATCCAGCGCCAGGTAATAGGCGCGGTTCATCGCCGGCTGCAGGTTCTCGACGGTTTCCTGCAGGTACGGGTTGTTGGCGAACGGATAGGCGGCACGCATCACGTTGAAGCTCTCTTCGACGAAGGCGCGGATGTCCTGGCGTTCGAAGCTGGCGATCAGGCGCTGCTGGATTTGCACGAACGGCGCCATGTCGGCCTGGGTCTGCCAGCCGGCGGCGACCGCATTGCCCAGCAGGATGTACAGCTCGCCCATCAGCGTGCACAGGCTTTGCACCTTGTGGGCCGTCAGCTCGGTGACGTGGGCGCCACGGCGCGGCAGGATCGCAATCAGGTGCCGGCGCTCGAGGATCAGCAAGGCTTCGCGCACGGAACCACGACTGACATTCAGCGCCAGTGTGACCTTCTGCTCCTGGATCCGCTCCCCAGGCTTGAGATCGCCGCGAATGATACGTTCGGCGAGGTGGTGAGCGATTTGCTCGGCAAGACTATCCGGCGCCTTGAACGTCATGTTTTCCCTTCAAAATCTTCTATCGGTACAAGCGCGGCAGTGTAGCGCACTTGCCGGTTGATGGCGTACGGCCCACAGAGCGGAATTTGGCATGAAATAAGCAGCCATTAAAGTCCAGAAGCCCCCAAAAACGGCGGTTCCAGAGAACTGGACCATAATTAAGGATGTTGATATCGCATTTTCTTGACCTTTCGGTCAGAAAATCGTTGACCGAAAAGTCAGACATGACTAGATTCGGCGCAAAGCGGTTAACAACAATAATGAGTCTGCGAGGCCTTCCGTGATCCAGTTTTTACTAAACCAGGAGCTCCGTAGCGAGCACGCCCTGGACCCGAACCTGACCGTGCTCAACTATTTGCGTGAGCACCTGGGCAAATCCGGCACCAAGGAAGGCTGCGCCAGCGGCGACTGTGGCGCCTGCACCGTGGTAGTCGGCGAGTTGCACACCGACGATCAGGGCGCCGAGCAGATTCGCTATCGCAGCCTCAATTCGTGCCTGACGTTTGTCTCGTCCCTGCATGGCAAACAACTGATCAGCGTCGAAGACCTCAAGCACCAGGGCCAACTCCACAGCGTGCAACAGGCCATGGTGGAGTGCCACGGTTCGCAATGCGGCTTCTGCACCCCGGGCTTTGTGATGTCGCTGTTCGCCCTGCAAAAGAACAGTGATGCACCCGACAGCCAAAAGGCCCACGAAGCCCTGGCCGGCAACCTCTGCCGCTGCACCGGCTATCGCCCGATTCTTGCCGCCGCCGAACAGGCCTGCTGCAACAAGCCCCAGGACCAGTTCGACAGTCGCCAGGCCGACACCATCGCCCGCCTGAAAGCCATCGCCCCGACGCAAACCGGCGAGTTGAACAGCGGCGACAAACGCTGCCTGGTGCCGCTGACCGTCGCCGACCTGGCGGACCTTTACGACGCTTACCCACAAGCCCGGCTGTTGGCCGGCGGCACCGACCTGGCGCTGGAAGTCACCCAGTTCCACCGCACGCTGCCGGTGATGATCTACGTCGGCAATATCGAAGAGATGAAGCGCATCGAAAGCTTCGACGACCGCCTGGAAATCGGCGCCGCCACTCCCCTGTCCGACTGCTACAGCGCGCTCAACCACGAATACCCGGACTTCGGCGAATTGCTCCACCGTTTCGCCTCGTTGCAGATCCGCAACCAGGGCACCCTGGGCGGCAATATCGGCAATGCCTCGCCCATCGGTGACTCGCCGCCACTGCTGATCGCCCTCGGCGCGCAGATCGTGCTGTGCAAGGGCAACACACGCCGTACCCTGGCGCTGGAAGACTACTTCATCGACTACCGCGTCACTGCCCGCCAGGACAGCGAATTCATCGAGAAAATCATCGTGCCCAAAGGCGTGCCGCTGTTCCGCGCCTACAAGGTTTCCAAGCGCCTGGACGATGACATCTCTGCCGTCTGCGCGGCCTTCAACCTGAAGATGACTAACGGTGTGATCGACGATGCCCGCGTGGCGTTCGGCGGCATGGCCGCCACCCCAAAACGCGCGAAGAACTGCGAAGCCGTACTGAACGGCGCCACCTGGAATTCCGCCACCGTGGAAAAAGCCTGCGCGGCCCTGGCCGAGGATTTCACCCCGCTGTCGGACTTCCGCGCCAGCAAGGAATACCGCCTGCTCAGCGCACAGAACCTGCTGCGCAAATACTTCATCGAACTGCAAACGCCGCACATCGAGACTCGGGTGACCGCTTATGTCTAACCATCACGCCGTGGAAAAATCCCAGGCCGAACTCGCCGAACTGTTTGCCAAGGACCTGACCAGCGGCGTCGGTCGCAGCGTCAAGCACGACAGCGCCGCCAAGCACGTCTCGGGCGAAGCGCAGTACATCGATGACCGCCTGGAATTTCCCAACCAGTTGCACCTCTACGCACGCATGTCGGACCGCGCCCACGCGAAGATCCTTAGCATCGACACCGCGCCCTGCTACGCCTTTGAAGGCGTGCGCATCGTCATCACCCACGAAGACGTGCCGGGTCTGAAAGACATCGGCCCGTTGATGCCCGGCGACCCGTTGCTGGCCATCGACACCGTGCAGTTCGTCGGCCAGGTGGTGCTGGCCGTCGCCGCCCGCGACCTGGAAACCGCACGCAAGGCGGCGATGGCCGCTGTGATCGAATACGAAGACCTGGAGCCGGTGCTGGACGTGGTCGAGGCGTTTCGCAAAAAACATTTCGTGCTCGACAGCCACACCCACCAGCGCGGTGATTCGGCGGGCGCACTGGCGACCGCGAAGAACCGTATCCAGGGCACCCTGCACATCGGCGGCCAGGAACACTTCTACCTGGAAACCCAGATCTCCTCGGTGATGCCCACCGAAGACGGCGGCATGATCGTCTACTGCTCCACGCAAAACCCCACCGAAGTACAGAAGCTGGTGGCCGAAGTACTTGACGTATCGATGAACAAAATCGTGGTCGACATGCGCCGCATGGGCGGTGGTTTTGGCGGCAAGGAAACCCAGGCTGCCAGCCCGGCATGCCTGTGTGCGGTGGTCGCACGCCTCACCGGCCAGCCGACCAAAATGCGCCTGCCGCGTGTCGAAGACATGCTGATGACCGGCAAGCGCCACCCGTTCTATATCGAGTACGACGTAGGCTTCGACGACAGTGGCCGGCTGCACGGTATCAACCTGGACCTGGCGGGCAACTGCGGTTGCTCACCGGACCTGTCGAACTCGATTGTCGACCGCGCAATGTTCCACTCCGACAACTCGTATTACCTGGGCGACGCCACCGTCAACGGCCACCGCTGCAAGACCAACACCGCCTCCAACACCGCTTACCGCGGCTTCGGCGGCCCCCAAGGCATGGTCGCCATCGAGGAAGTGATGGACGCGATTGCCCGGCACCTGGCCCTCGACCCGCTGGCCGTGCGCAAGGCCAACTACTACGGCAAGACCGAGCGCAACGTCACCCACTACTATCAGACCGTCGAGCACAACATGCTCGAAGAGATGACCGCCGAACTCGAACAAAGCAGCCAGTATTTCGAGCGCCGCGAAGCGATCCGTCGCTATAACGCCAACAGCCCGATCCTGAAAAAAGGCCTGGCACTCACACCGGTAAAGTTCGGCATTTCCTTCACCGCCAGTTTCCTCAACCAGGCCGGTGCGCTGATCCATATCTACACCGACGGCAGCATCCACCTGAACCACGGTGGCACCGAGATGGGCCAGGGGTTGAACATCAAGGTCGCGCAGGTGGTGGCCGAGATTTTCCAGGTGGAAATCGACCGCGTGCAGATCACCGCCACCAACACCGACAAGGTGCCCAACACCTCGCCGACGGCGGCTTCCAGCGGCGCTGACCTGAACGGTAAAGCCGCACAGAATGCCGCCGAAACCATCAAGCAGCGCCTGGTGGAATTTGCCGCGCGCAAATATGAAGTCAGCGAGGCCGACGTTGAATTCCACAACGGGCATGTGCGGGTCCGCGATCACATCCTGACCTTTGAAGCGCTGATCCAGCAGGCGTATTTCGCCCAAGTGTCGCTCTCCAGCACGGGCTTCTACAAGACCCCGAAAATCTTCTACGACCGCAGCCAGGCACGTGGGCGGCCGTTCTACTACTTCGCGTTCGGCGCGGCCTGTTGCGAGGTGATCGTCGACACGCTGACCGGCGAGTACAAGATGCTGCGCACCGACATCCTGCATGACGTGGGCGCCTCGCTGAACCCGGCCATCGACATCGGCCAGGTCGAAGGCGGCTTCATCCAGGGCATGGGTTGGCTGACCATGGAAGAGCTTGTGTGGAATAACAAGGGCAAGCTGATGACCAACGGCCCGGCCAGCTACAAGATCCCGGCGGTGGCCGACATGCCGCTGGACCTGCGGGTGAAGCTGGTGGAAAACCGCAAGAACCCGGAAGACACGGTGTTCCATTCCAAGGCCGTGGGTGAGCCGCCGTTCATGCTCGGTATTGCCTCGTGGTGTGCGATCAAGGACGCCGTGGCGAGCCTGGGTGACTATCGCCATCAGCCGAAGATCGATGCACCGGCGACGCCGGAGCGGGTGTTGTGGGGCTGTGAGCAGATGCGCCAACTGACCGCTGCAAAAGCTGTGGAAACGGAAACCGAGCTGGCTTCGCTCTAGACCGAGGCGCTGCCATCGCGAGCAAGCCCGCTCCCACATTTGAATGTGTTCACAAATCAAAATGTGGGAGCGGGCTTGCTCGCGAAGGCGGCCGGACTGACAACAGAGATGTTGAGGTAAACATGAACAACTGGATCAGCGCCCTCGCCGACCTGCAGAACCAGGGCGAACCCTGCGTGCTGGTGACCATCATCGAAGAGCTCGGCTCCACGCCGCGCAACGCCGGTTCGAAGATGGTGATCAGCGCCGCCCACACCTTCGACACCATCGGTGGCGGGCACCTGGAATACAAGGCGATGCAGATCGCCCGGGACATGCTTGTGCGCGGCCAGCAAAACACCCACCTGGAGCGCTTCAGCCTCGGCGCCAGCCTGGGCCAGTGCTGCGGCGGCGTGACGGTGCTGTTGTTCGAACCCATGGGCCAGGTGCAGGCGCAGATCGCGGTGTTCGGCGCCGGCCACGTGGGCCGCGCGCTGGTGCCGTTGCTGGCCAGCCTGCCGTGCCGGGTGCGCTGGGTCGATTCGCGGGAACAGGAATTCCCGGAACACATCCCCCAAGGCGTGCGTAAAATCGTCAGCGAAGAGCCGGTGGATGAAATCGACCACTTGCCTGTGGGCAGTTACTGCATCGTCATGACCCACAACCACGCGCTGGACCTGGAACTCACCGCCGCCCTGCTCAAGCGCAATGACTTCACCTACTTCGGCCTGATCGGCTCGAAGACCAAACGCGTCAAGTTTGAACACCGCCTGCGGGATCGCGGTTTCGACACCGCGCAACTGCAACGCATGCATTGCCCGATGGGGCTGACCGAGGTCAAAGGCAAACTGCCTGTGGAAATCGCCATCTCCATCGCCGGCGAAATCATCGCCACCTATAACGCCAACTTCGGCCAGCACACTGCGAGCGCCGAACCCATTGCCAAACTGCTGCCGGTATCCCGCCGCAGCCAAGCGACTAACTGAGACGACCATGCCTTTGACACGCAAAGCCTACCGTGCCGCCATTTTGCACAGCATCGCCGACCCTGCCGAAGTGGGGATCGAAGCCTCCTACGAATATTTCGAGGACGGCCTGCTGGTGATCGACAACGGCCAGATCAGTGCCCTTGGCCACGCCAGCGACTTGCTCGCCAGCCTGCCCGCCGACATCGAAGTCACCCATTACCAGGACGCGCTGATCACCCCCGGCCTGATCGACACCCACATCCACCTGCCGCAGACCGGCATGGTCGGTGCCTATGGCGAGCAGTTGCTGGACTGGCTCAACACCTACACCTTCCCGTGTGAAAGCCAGTTCGCCGACAAGGCCCACGCCGAAGAAGTCGCGGATATTTTCATCAAGGAACTGCTGCGCAACGGCACCACCACCGCGCTGGTATTTGGCAGCGTGCACCCGCAGTCAGTGAACTCGTTTTTTGAAGCGGCCGAGAAGCTCGACCTGCGGATGATCGCCGGCAAGGTAATGATGGACCGCAACGCGCCGGACTATTTGACCGACACCGCCGAATCCGGCTACGCGGAGAGCAAGGCGCTGATCGAGCGCTGGCACGGCAAGGGCCGTTTGCACTACGCGGTGACGCCACGTTTCGCACCGACCAGTACACCTGAACAACTGACCCTCGCCGGGCAGCTGCTGGGGGAATACCCGGACCTCTACATGCAGACTCACATCAGTGAAAACCTGCAGGAAGTGGAATGGGTGAAAGAACTGTTCCCGGAGCGCAAGGGCTACCTGGACGTGTACGACCATTACAAACTGCTGGGTGAACGCTCGGTGTTCGCCCACGGTGTGCACCTGTGCGACGACGAATGCGCGCGGTTGGCAGAAGCCGGTTCGGCAGTCGCGTTCTGCCCGACGTCGAACTTCTTCCTGGGCAGCGGTTTGTTCAACCTGCCGATGGCCGAGAAGCACAAGCTGAATGTCGGCCTGGGTACGGACGTCGGCGGTGGCACCAGCTTCTCGCTGCTGCAAACCCTGAACGAAGCGTACAAGGTGATGCAACTGCAAGGGGCGCGCTTGAGTCCGTTCAAGTCGTTGTACCTGGCGACCCTGGGTGGTGCGCGGGCGCTGCGTCTGGAAGACAAGATCGGCACGCTGCAACCCGGCACTGACGCGGACTTCCTGGTACTGGATTACAACGCCACCCCGCTGCTCAGCTATCGCCTGAAGCAGGCCAATAACATCGCCGAGACGTTGTTCGTGTTGATGACACTGGGGGATGACCGGGCGGTGTTGCAGACGTATGCGGCGGGGCAATTGGTGCACCAACGCTGATTTAACAGGTACAACAAAACAAATGTGGGAGCGGGCTTGCTCGCGAAGGCGGTGTGTCAGTCGCTGGATGTGCTGACTGATCCAACGCCTTCGCGAGCAAGCCCGCTCCCACATTTAGTTAGTGGCGAGCCTGGAAAATTACAGTTTTACAGACGAGCGCCCCGGCTTCTTTGTCTGCAACAGATGCGAGAACACTGCATGCAGATCGTCAGAAGCGCTTTCCTCATCGAGGTTGAGCTTGCTGTCGATGTGATCCATGTGATGCATCATCAGGTTCACCGCCAAATCCGCATCCCGCGCTTCGATCGCGTCGATCAACTGCGTGTGCTCATCGTAGGAACAGTGCGAGCGGTTGCCGCTTTCGTACTGGGCGATGATCAACGAGGTCTGGGACACCAGACTGCGCTGGAAACTGATCAGCGGCGCATTCTTCGCCGCCTCGGCCAGCTTCAGGTGGAACTCGCCGGAAAGCCGGATGCCCGCGCCGCGATCGCCCCGGGAGAAGCTGTCGCGCTCGTCGTTGACCATCTGCCGCAGTTCGGCCAGTTGCTCGGCCGTGGCATGCTGCACCGCCAACTCAGTGATCGCACGCTCCACCAGGCGCCGGGCGAGGAATACCTGGCGGGCTTCCTCGACGCTCGGGCTGGCCACTACCGCACCACGATTGGGCCGCAGCAGTACCACGCCTTCATGGGCCAGGCGCGACAGCGCGCGGCGAATGATGGTGCGGCTGACGCCGAAGATTTCGCCCAGCGCTTCTTCACTCAATTTGGTACCGGGCGCCAGGCGTTGTTCGAGGATCGCCTCGAAGATATGCGCGTAGACGATATCGTCCTGGGTTCCACTGCGACCGGCCTTACCGGCTCGCGGCTGTTTCTTGAGGGGCTGCAACTGTTCGTTCATGGGCACTCGGGTCGGGAGAACGGCGGCGAATTGACGTTGACTGTAATACGGCACAGAGGGTCGCTGGCAAGTATCGCGTAAAATCAGCGCACATTGTACACAACCCAGTGCGCCAACACACTGTACGGCTGTTTGGGGCGCCGGCTGTATTGCAATGAATCGTTACGTTTGAGTTTAGGCTTGATTCCACGTTTTCTCCTTTGCAGGAGCGAGCTGGCTCGTGAAAAACGTCCAGGCAGCGCATTCATTCAAGATGCCAGCGTCATCGTTAATGATCTTCGCGAGCAGGCTCGCGCCTACAAAAACAACCCGGTAAAAGGAACACCGCCCCATGTCCGACGTCCCCCAAGCGCGATTACGCCCACTGGCCGACACTTCGCCTTCGGCCATCGTCGCCGGTTTCATCGCCATGATGACCGGCTACACCAGCTCCCTGGTGCTGATGTTTCAAGCTGGCCAGGCCGCCGGCCTGACCACCGCGCAGATTTCCTCGTGGATCTGGGCGATCTCCATCGGCATGGCGGTGTGCAGCATTGGCCTGTCCTTGCGCTACCGCACGCCGATCACCATTGCCTGGTCCACACCGGGCGCGGCGCTGTTGATCACCAGCCTGGGCGGCGTCAGCTACGGCGAGGCCATCGGCGCCTACATCACCTGCGCGGTGCTGGTGACCATCTGCGGGCTCACCGGCAGCTTCGAAAAACTCGTCAAGCGCATCCCCGCGTCCCTGGCGGCCGCCTTGCTGGCGGGGATTCTGTTCAAGATCGGCAGCGAGATTTTCGTCGCCGCGCAGCACCGTACCGGGCTGGTACTGGGGATGTTCTTCACTTACCTGGTCATCAAGCGCCTGTCGCCGCGTTATGCCGTGCTCGCGGCACTGCTGATCGGCACGGCACTGTCCGGGCTGATGGGGCTGCTGGATTTCAGTGGCTTTCACCTGGAAGTGGCAACGCCGGTGTGGACCACGCCGCACTTCTCCCTGGCCGCGACCATCAGCATCGGCATCCCGCTGTTCGTGGTGGCCATGACCTCGCAGAACATGCCGGGTGTCGCGGTGCTGCGGGCCGACGGCTATAACGTACCGGCGTCGCCATTGATTACTACCACCGGCCTGGCCTCGCTGGTGCTGGCGCCGTTTGGCTCCCATGGCATCAACCTGGCAGCCATCAGCGCGGCGATCTGCACCGGCCCTCATGCCCATGAGGATCGCAACAAGCGCTACACCGCCGCGGTCTGGTGCGGGATTTTCTACGGGATCGCCGGGGTGTTTGGCGCGACATTGGCCGCGTTATTCGCCGCCCTGCCCAAGGAACTGGTGCTGTCGATTGCGGCACTGGCGTTGTTTGGCTCGATCATCAATGGCCTGAGCATCGCCATGAATGAACCCAGGGAACGGGAAGCTGCGTTGATCACCTTCATGGTCACAGCGTCGGGGTTGACGTTGTTTTCCATCGGTTCGGCGTTCTGGGGAATTGTCGCGGGGGTGTTGACGCTGGTGATTCTGAACTGGCGCAAGGCCTGATTCTTTAGACCCAGTAACGAAAAAGCGACCCGGGCGGGTCGCTTTTTCATGACATCAGACTGCCGGGTTGATCGGCTTTTCTGGGTGCCAAGCGTCCAGCAGGGCGCTGACTTCAACGCGGGTCAGCTCTGGACGAGCCTTCAGCCACGCTTCAACAGCGGCACGCTGTTCTTCGTTGACCGAACCACGGGTGGCTTTGCAAACCAGACCGAAGTCATCACCGCCGACGTAGTCCAGGCCGTTGCCGTCCATCGCTTCAGTCAGGAATGCTTCGAGGAAAGCGTCAACCGCTTCATCGTCCAAACCTTCTTTGAAGTCCAGGTTCAGTTCGAAACCCAGCTCTTGAAATTCATCAACGCACAGTTTTTTGCGCAGACGCCGGGAACGGTTAGTCGCCATTGGAACAATCCTCTTAAGTAATAACGGGCGGCACTTTAGCAGTTTAAGCAGGCCTTTGCCCGATTCTCTGGGACAGGCGGCAGAGTGCCAGTAAAAAAAACCGCCAATTGCAGCTATCGTTCAGCCACAAGTGCGACAGCCTTGGGGCATAATGCCGACACTTTCATGACCATTGAGGGATTTTTCGTACATACCCCTCACCTTTTTACCCCCTCAGCAGTAGGGTTTTAATTCTTATGATCAAATCTTTGCGTCCACTGTTACTCGCCAGTTTTCTTCTGCCCCTGGCCTTTTCCGTTACCGCCGCCCCGATCAACACTTCCCTGCCGCCCAAGGTCCAGGAAGCCCTCCAGAAAGCCAAGCTGCAAAACAATGCCCTGTCCCTGGTGATGATTCCCCTCAATGGCCCGGGCACACCTACCGTGTTTAACGCCGACGTGTCGGTCAACCCGGCCTCGACCATGAAGCTGGTCACCACCTACGCGGCCCTGGAAATGCTCGGTCCCAACCATCAGTGGAAAACCGAGTTCTACACCGACGGCACCCTGAGCGGCGGGATCCTGAACGGCAACCTGTACCTCAAGGGCGGCGGCGACCCCAAGCTGAACATGGAAAAACTCTGGCTGCTGATGCGCGACCTGCGGGCCAATGGCGTGCAGCAAGTGACCGGCGACCTGGTGCTGGACCGTGGCTTCTTCATCCCGCCGCAACTGCCGGAGTTCAATGACGACGGCAACGACGAGAACAAGCCGTTCCTGGTCAAGCCCGATGCCTTGATGGTCAACCTCAAGGCGCTGCGCTTCGTCACCCGCAATGATTCGGGCAAGGTGCTGGTGTCGGTCGAGCCGCCGATTGCGAGCATCCGCATCGACAACCAGGTCAAGGTCTCCAACGCCAAGCAATGCACCGGCGATGTGCGCTACAGCCCGATGACCGCCGCCGACGGCAGCGTCACCGTGACCGTCAGCGGCCAGTTGGCGGACGGCTGCAGCTCGCAGACGTATCTGTCGTTGCTGGACCACGCCACCTACACCGCCGGCGCCGTTCGGGCGATCTGGAAGGAACTGGGCGGCAGCATCCAGGGCCGCGACATCCAGGCGCCGGTACCGAAGAACGCCAAAGTGCTGGCTCGTGCGTTCTCGCCGGACCTGGCGGAGATCATCCGCGACATCAACAAATACAGTAACAACACCATGGCCCAGCAGTTGTTCCTGAGCCTGGGTGCGCAGTACCGCACCGATGCCGACGGCGACGACGCCAAGGCCGCCCAGCGCGTGGTGCGCCAGTGGCTGGCGAAAAAAGGCATCACCGCGCCGCACCTGGTGATGGAGAACGGCTCCGGCCTGTCCCGTGCTGAACGGGTCAGCGCCCGCGAAATGGCGACCATGCTGCAAGCGGCGTGGAGAAGCCCGTACGCGGCGGAGTACATCAGTTCGCTGCCGATTGCCGGCACCGACGGCACCATGCGTAAACGCCTGAAGACCACGGCCATGCGCGGCGAAGCCCACGTCAAGACCGGCACCCTGAACACCGTGCGGGCGATTGCCGGGTTCAGCCGCGACAACAATGGCAATACCTGGGCTGTGGTGGCGATTCTCAACGATCCGAAACCGTGGGGCGCGTCCTCGGTACTGGACCAGGTGCTGCTGGACCTGTATCGCCAGCCGAAACTGGCGGCGGCGGCCCCGGTCCTCTAACAGCAGCAAATATCAAATGTGGGAGCTGGCTTGCCTGCGATGCAGACGCCTCGGTCTATCAGGAATACCGAGGTGATGCTATCGCAGGCAAGCCAGCTCCCACATTGATCTCTAATAGCTTGAATGGCCGTGCACTTCAGGCAAGCACCCGCTCTGCCTCAACCCTGTCCCTGCCCGCCTGCTTGGCGGCATAGACACCCGAATCCGCCCGCAGCAACAAGCTGTCGACGCCCTCCTCGACCCGCCAACTGGCGACCCCGAAGCTCGCCGTCACGGTGCCGACACCTTCCATCGGCTCACCGCGCAACGCCTGCCACAACTCCAGGGCAACACTGAACGCCTGGCTGCCGTCGGTATTGGCGCACAGCACCACAAACTCCTCGCCGCCCAGCCGGCAAAACACATCCGTGCGTCGTAACCGCTGGCTGATGCGCCGGCATAACTCCTTGAGCACTTCATCACCCACCGCGTGACCATGCTGGTCGTTGATACGCTTGAAGTGATCGATGTCGAACATAATCACCGACAACGCCCCCGAGGCACGCTTGACCCGGATCATCTCGGCCTTCAGCCGGTCCTGGAAGTAGCGTCGGTTATGAATGCCGGTCAGGGAATCGGTAATCGACAGCGCCCGCAGCTCTTCCTCGACCCGCTTGAGATCGGAAATATCCGACACATAGCCATGCCATAACGTACCGCCACCGGCCAGCTCTTCCGGCGTCGCCTCACCGCGAACCCAGCGCAGCCCCCGATGGGGCAACTGCACCCGGTATTCTTCACGCCAATGGCTCAGTTGCAGGGTGGACAGGCGAATGGACTCCCGTACCCGCTCGACATCCAGCGGATGAATCCGCTCGAAGACCTTTCGCGCATCCTGCTGCAACACCCCAGGCTCGATTTCGTAGATGTCGCGGATGCCATCGCTGGCATAAATGAACCGCGAGACATTGTTCGGTTCCAGGACGAACTGGAAAATACCGCCGGGCACATGGGCGCTGAGTTTCTTCAGCAGGCGGTCCCGCGCGGCCAGTGCCTCATAGGCGCGCTTCTGCTCGGTGACATCCAGGCAGATCGCCAGGTGCCCGACCCACAGGCCATGCTCGTCCAGCAGAACAGTGGCGAGCATGTTCACCGTCAGTTGGCTGCCGTCCTTGCGTACCAGCGTCCACTCGCGGGCCTCATGCACTGCATCGGCGCTGTCCACCAGCATCGCCTGGGCTGGCGCGATGCGCTTGCCGAGGATTGCGCTCAATTGCGCGGCACGGGCTTCCAGCTCGGGGGCCAGGTGCAGGCTTTCGAGGGTCAGGTGGCCCAGTACCTCTTGTGCTTCAAAGCCCAGCATCTGCTCGGCGCCGGCGTTGAAGGTGGTGATCACACCGCGCAAGTCCGTCGCGATGATCGCCACCTGGGTGGCCGCATTGAGCACGCTGCGCAGTTGGCCGTGGGTGCCTCGCAGTTCCTGTTCCCGCTGACGCAATTGGGCGGTGCGCTGCTCCACCAGCTTCAATGCGCGCTGGCGCTGGCTGACCACCACGTAGAGCAACGCACTGAGCAGCACACTCAGCAGGCTGCCCATGACCAGGATACTGACCAGCGACGAGTGATTGCCCTGCTGGAACACCTGGCTGGGGCGCAGGCTCAAGGCGTAGACGTGGTCGCCGAGCGTCAGCCGGCGTGCTGCCACCAGGTCACTGTCTGCCACGGGGTTGCTGGATTCGTACAACACCCGTTGCTCTGCATCGGAGGTGTCGACAATCTGCATCACCAGGTTGTCCCGTGCGGCCTTGGGCAAGCCATCGGCCACCAGCTGGCGCATGCTGATCACCGCCATGACGTAGCCGTAAGGTTCACTGTTGGGCACTTGTGTCGTCGGTGCCCGGCTGACCGGTGCCACCAGCAATACACCCATGGCATAGGCCGGCTCCACACCCACCAGTTGCATGGGCTGGGACACCGCCATCTTCCCTGACTGTTGCGCACGCTCCACCGTCGAGCGCCGCAGTGGCTGGGCCAACAGGTCAAAACCCAGCGGCGAGCCGAGAATGCTCTGGGTCTGGCTGTACAGCACCGGCACATACTCATCGCGATCAGTCGCCGGGGTCAGTTCGCCCGCCGCATTCAATTCACGAATGGAGAAATTCGCACCGCGCTCCGCCGTGATTGCCTGCTCGAACGCACCGCGCTGGTCACGCAAAACCCGGGGTGCCCAGGCATAGGCGCGGGTACGCAACAGCAAGGGCTGCGCGAACCCTTCGAACTCTTTGCGCGAGACTGTATTTGAATTGACGAAGAACCGCCGCAGGCTGCCCAGGCGTTGTTCCTGGTCCTCGAAACGCTCCTGGAGACGGCTGTAGCGCTCGTTGACCAGCAGTTGAAAGCGCTGGCGCATCTGCTGCTGGTAAAGCTCTGACGCGGCCCAGGCGACGACAATCGTCAGCGCGATACCGGCCAGCAACACCACCACCGCCACCAGCCACGCCGACACCTGCTCACTGATAAAGCCTAGGATTTTCGGGCGGACGGCATGCAGCGGCATAGACAAGACTCGGAACGCCAGCGTGCGGGTGCGTCACTTTGGCCAGGTCCTAAGTTATAGCCACAGGACTTGCGTTTGACCAGCGCAAAAAAAAGCCGCAAGGCCGGAATGATCCGGGCCTGCGGCTTCAGAACGCAGTGATCAGCGCGCGGTGATTTTCCACGCCCGATGGATCTTGGCGTTACGCGCAAAATCCGGGTCGATGGTCTTGTCGCTGATCTCTTCGACGGCATACCGCTCGACGAGGTTGTCTTCCAGCTGGAACTTGCGGAAGTTGTTCGAGAAGTACAACACGCCGCCCGGTGCCAGGCGCGCCATGGCCAGGTCCAGCAACTGCACGTGGTCGCGTTGCACGTCGAAGATGCCTTCCATGCGCTTGGAGTTGGAGAAGGTCGGCGGGTCGATGAAGATCATGTCGAACTCATCGCGGCTGGCTTCCAGCCAGGCCATCACGTCGCCCTGCTCCAGGCGGTTCTTGTCGGAGAAACCGTTGAGGGAGAAGTTGCGGCGCGCCCAGTCCAGGTAGGTCTTCGACAGGTCGACGCTGGTGGTGCTGCGCGCGCCACCCTTGGCGGCGTGCACACTGGCGGTGGCGGTGTAGCAATACAGGTTGAGGAAGCGTTTGCCGGCCGCCTCTTTCTGGATGCGCATGCGCATTGGACGGTGGTCGAGGAACAGGCCGGTGTCCAGGTAATCGGTCAGGTTGACCAGCAACTTGACGCCGCCTTCGCTGACCTCGGTGAACTTGCCCTGGGCGCTCTGGCGCTCGTACTGCTTGGTGCCGCTCTGGCGTTCGCGACGCTTGACCACCACACGGTTCTTGTCGATGCCCAGCGCCTGGGGAATGGCCGCCAGGGCATCGAACATGCGTGCCGAAGCTTTTTCCGGGTCAATCGACTTCGGCGCCACGTATTCCTGGACGTGGACCCAGTCGTGGTACAGGTCGATGGCCATGGAGTATTCCGGCATGTCGGCATCGTACACACGGTAGCAATCGACGCCTTCGCGCTTGGCCCACTTGCCCAGCAGTTTCAGGTTCTTTTGCAGGCGGTTGGCAAACATCTGCCCGCCTTCGCTCAAGCGCGCCTGCTCGACCACTGGGGCCGGGGCGGGTTTGATCGGATTCCCGTTCTTGTTGTACTGGCGCTCTTGCGGCTCGGTCGGCGCCTGGTCGTAGGCCGCTTGCTCGCGCTCGGCCTGGCGTTGTTCCGGGGTGCGACGCTCGCCGGTGACGAACTGATCCGGGGTGACCTTGATCAGCAGCAATTTGCACGGCAAGGCGCCGTTCCAGAACGAATACTGTTTGTGGCTGCGGATGCCCATGCGCTTGCCCAGGTCCGGAGCACCGGTGAACACCGCCGCTTCCCAGCCCAGGCACGCCTGGCGCAGACGCTCGCCGAGGTTCTGATAGAGGTACAACAGGCTGGCTTCATCACCCAGACGCTCGCCATACGGCGGGTTGCAGATCACCAGGCCTTTCTGGTTCTGGTCCGGACGCGGCTCGAAGGTACCGACTTCGCCCTGGTAGATCTTGATCCAGTGGCTAAGGCCTGCGCGTTCGATGTTGTTACGGGCGGGTTGGATCAGGCGAGGATCCGCCTCGTAACCACGAATCCACAGCGGTGGCTTGGCCATGCCGATGGCGGCACGTTCGCTGGCCTCTGTGTGAAGTTTTTTCCACAGCGCCGGAACGTGGCCAAGCCAGGCGGTGAAACCCCACAGCTCACGGTTCAGGTTGGGCGCCATGTCGGCGGCGATCATCGCGCCTTCCACCAGGAAGGTACCGACGCCGCACATCGGGTCCGTCAGCGCGCCGCCTTCGGCAGCGATGCGCGGCCAGCCGGAGCGAATCAGGATCGCCGCCGCCAGGTTCTCTTTCAACGGTGCCGCGCCCTGCTGCAGGCGGTAGCCGCGCTGGTGCAGGCTGTGGCCGGACAAATCAAGGGAAAGGATCGCTTCGCCACGGTCCAGGCGCAGGTGGATGCGCAGGTCCGGGTTGATCTTGTCGATGGATGGACGTTCGCCGGTCGGGGTGCGCAGCTTGTCGACAATCGCATCCTTGACCTTCAGCGCGCCGAAGTGGGTGTTGTCGATGCCCGAGCCATGGCCGCTGAATTCAACGGCCAGGGTGCCGTCGGCGAGCATGTGGTCTTCCCACTCGATGTCCAGCACCCCGTGGTACAGGTCTTCGGCGTCCTTCATCGGGAAGCGCTTGAGCACCAGCAACACGCGGTTGGCCAGGCGCGACCAGAGGCACAGGCGGTAGGCGGTCTCCATGTCGGCCATGCCGCGCACGGCCGAGGTGTGCTCGCGGGCTTCCTCAAGGCCAAGCCCCACGGCTTCCTCGATCAGCAGGCCTTCGAGGCCCTTGGGGCAAGTGAGGAAGAGTTCAAAACGGTCCGACATGGGGCATTCCAGGCTTTTCAGCAATAAGTGAACGGGCGACGCATCGCGCGTTCGGTTTTCAATCAAGCGCTTTTCTTGAAGAACGCTCGTGTGGCACGAATGTGCCGTTCCACCCCGGCTACCGGCCTTTCGGGCCTTTATCGACGGGGCAGTTCAAGTATTTGAAGCAACAAGAAGAAACATTCCGACCCTTCGTCGAATAATAACCGACTGCAACAGGCGGACATTCTCACTAAAGGATTAAACCCATCCTCTTTGAAGGGCACATCATAGCTGGGTTTGCCCAACAAAAGGGGCGAAAAGCCATCCCAGCTTATGGCTATAGCATCGTTATCGTTACGTGCTTATGACAAAACGATCATTGAATCCATGTGACCTATTGGTTAGAACTCAACACAGGTTGGCGCCGTAACGACGCCGACACATAGCTCGCCACGCCGGCAGCGAGCGCACCAACGGCAGAAAAACTCTGCCCGGCCTCGGACGAGGCCGAAGGATATCAAGACAGTCAACAAGTGAGGGAAACACCCTATGAGAAGACTTAAGCGTGATCCGTTGGAAAGAGCATTTTTACGCGGATATCAATATGGCGTTCATGGCAAATCCCGTGAGCTTTGCCCATTTACTCTACCGTCGGTACGCCAAGCCTGGATCAACGGCTGGCGAGAAGGACGCGGCGACAACTGGGACGGTATGACTGGCACTGCGGGAATCCACAGACTCAACGAACTTCACGCCGTCGGCTAATCAAGGGCATTTAATTCCGACACCAGCACGAATACGCAACCACTTAACCACGCACGCCCCATCCGGGCGGCGGGCTTCGGCCCAGGGGCTCCTTCAAGGAGCCCTTTTTATTGCCTGTTGTCAGCCGCGCGGCAATGCCGCAATCGCATCCACCGCCTGGCGAATCAACGCCGGGCCCTTGTAGATAAAGCCGGAGTACAACTGCACCAGGCTCGCGCCGGCGGCGATTTTCTCGGCCGCGTGCTTGCCCTCGGTGATGCCACCCACGGCAATGATCGGCAAGCGCCCTGCCAACTCGGCCGCCAGCACCTTGACGATGTGAGTGCTCTGGTCGCGTACCGGCGCACCGGACAAGCCGCCCGCTTCGTCACCATACGCCAGGCCTTCGACACCGACGCGGCTCAGGGTGGTGTTGGTGGCGATCACCGCATCCATGCCCGAATCCACCAGGGCCTGGGCCACCAGTACGGTCTCTTCGTCGTTCATGTCCGGGGCAATCTTGATTGCCAGGGGCACACGCTTGCCGTGGCGCACAGCCAAATCTTCCTGGCGCTGACGCAAGGCTTCGAGCAGTTGCTTGAGGGAGTCGCCAAACTGCAGGCTGCGCAGGCCCGGGGTGTTAGGCGAGCTGACGTTGACCGTGACGTAGCTGGCGTGGGCGTAGACCTTGTCCAGGCAAATCAGATAGTCATCCACCGCACGCTCCACCGGCGTGTCGAAGTTTTTGCCGATATTGATCCCGAGGATACCGGTGTACTTCGCCGCCTGAACCCGTGACAGCAGGTTATCCACACCCAGGTTGTTGAAGCCCATGCGATTGATGATCGCCTCGGCTTCCGGCAGGCGGAAGATCCGCGGCTTCGGGTTGCCCGGCTGCGGCCGTGGGGTCACGGTGCCGATTTCGACAAAGCCAAAACCCAGCTGCGCAAAACCGTCGATGGCCGCACCGTTTTTGTCCAAACCCGCAGCCAGGCCTACCGGGTTGGGGAAATCGAGCCCCATCACCGACACCGGCATTTTCGCCGGGGCCTTGCACACCAGGCCATTGAGCCCCAGGCGGCCACCGGCACCGATCAAGTCCAGGGACAGATCGTGGGAAGTTTCCGGAGAGAGTTTGAACAACAGCTGGCGGGCCAGGGTATACATGGGCGGGCTTGACTCGGATGGCGGCGAAAGGTGGCGGCGATTATAGCCGGGGTGACGGGCTGCATGCGAGGCGTGCCGTCCAATCGTCAGTTACGGTGCGTCATCAGTTCCTCATAGCGGACCCAGATTTTTTGCGCATAGCGAAGACGCAGGGCCTCACGCTGAGGCCCGGGCCCGCCGCCCACATTGTAGGAACCGATCGCTGTCCAGTTGTAGCCGAACTGTTTGACGAAGTCGGCAAGGATCGACGCCCCCACCTCCACCGACAGGCAAGGCTCATCCAGCAAGCGCTGCTCGGTAATGCCCTCCTTGAGCAGGCGCGGCAGGTGAATGCTGTTGATCTGCATCAGCCCGATATCACGGGTGCCGTTGTTGTTGGCGTAATTCATGGCCTTGGCGCGGTAGCCCGACTCCACCGCGGCGATGGCCTGCAACAATTCCGGCTCCATGCCGTATCGGCTGGCAGCCTCGGCCCAGCAATACGCCCGGGCTTCATTGCCGAAGCCGAGCGTGAGCATCAGCAGCAGCGCCCCCTTGCATCGGGCGCTGCTCATGCCTGCCCCCGACCGCAGGTGGAACAGACAGCGCCCACCGTCAGGCTGGTCACCCTGACCGCACAGGTCACCCGGTACCCCTTGCCGTATACCGTCTTGATCAGGCCCTTGCCGCCCTTCAAATATTTGCGCAGCGAACAGATGCAACGGGTCAGGGACTCTTCCGTGGCCTCGTTATGGGGCCATGCCTGTTCCAGCAAGTGGTCCTTGGTCACCAGCACTCCGGCCGAGGACAGCAACAGGCGCAACACCTGCCACTCCTTGGGCGGGAGTTGAATATCCGAGTCTTCACTGGTCAATCTACCGTCGCCGTGCAACGTCCAGCGCTCAAAGACCATGGGGGTAGCCAGTACCCCATCGTTCACCACGGCCATTCGTACCTCCGCACCCAACTCACCTTCATTTCCAACACTGGTTTCCTGAAGGTCGCGACTATAAAAAGCCCACTCGCTGTATAGGAGAGGAAAAAACCCCATAGGCACTGATTTTTTCAGACTGGGCACGTAGGACCTTTCGACGATGCCCGCCCAGGGGCGCCACCAACGTTCTTATCCTTCGGTCACCCGGTTAAATGCCCGCTTCACCTGCTCATGCTGGGAGCGCGTCAACGGCGGCGCCTGCCCCGGCTCGGCAGCGGTATGCAGCACATTTGCGACCGCCGTCGCCTGAATCACAAACAATCGCACACTGTTGGCCATGGGCCCGTTGTAGCGTCCGAGCAAGGCTGTGCCGGTATCGCGCTGAAAATTCCCCACCAGCAATCGCCTGCCCGGAGCCACACGCACCACCGTGTTGATCCCCATCCGCTCCACCCCCGCCGAGGGTTTATCGCGACTGGCAGCCTTGCCCATCTGGCGGCCATCCTCGACGGTGAGCAGCATCTCGATTTCATTCGCCTCGGCGAAGCGCGGCAGAACACTGACCTGCGTACCAAAGACCACCGGTTGCCATTCGTCGTGGTCTTCACCCGGCCGGGGCAGATAGAACGTCTGGTTGTCGTTGAAAACCGCGGGCACATTCTCCTGGGTGAGAATCACCGGCAACGTCGTGACCCTCGCTCGCCTGCGCAACTCCAAGGCGGTGATCCGCTGCATGAATGCTTCGTCCTCGATGGGTGCCATGACCCGGGTAGCTGAAGGCTTGTCCGCCCCCTTGTGCATGGTCGCGCCGATCTTCTTGAGCTCACCGCGGTCCACATCCACCAGCCACATCGAAACCTCCACCGCGCGCTTCGGTACGTCCAGTTCTGCCACCAGACCTTCGATAAAGCTCACCTGCGCGGGCTTGCCCTTGATCAGCAGGCTGTTGGTGTCCGGGTACGCCAGCACCGAGATATTCTTGTCGGCCAGTAATCCGGGTTGCCGCGGGGACGCACTCTCCTGCTCGACGGCCAGCAGTTTTTCGATCATGGATGCCATGCCCGGCACCGTGACGGTTCTGTCGCCCATGTTGTACTCGCGGTCTGCAACGTGGGTGTTGAGCACCTGCACCACCCCGATCCGCTGCGGCCCCAGGCGCAGTTCCGCACGCTGGCGGTCCATCAGTTGGGCCAGGCGCAGCACATGGTCGACATAGTTCGGCGGCCCGGACACGTAGAACACCCGCGCCCCACTCGCACGCAGCGGGTAGCGCGCCTCTTCGAGCCCCGAACGGCGCATGAACCCGCGCAGGAGGTCGACCGAGATATGCCGCAGGGTCACCACCGAGCTTTTCGCCTCGTCGGCGTCATAGAGGTAAAGCACCTGGCCATCGGTGTACCAGATCAGGCCTTGCTGCTGGGCGACCGACTCCAGCAGCGGTTGGGGCGAGTCGAAATCGAACGCCCCGCTGATGCGCTTGCGAGCTGCCGCCTGACTGACAACGATCGGCTGCCCCAGCGGCAGGGACAACGCGGTAAAAAAAGTGTGCAGGCTTTCATCACGGGCCTGGTAGGAGTCCCCGAACGCGCCGGGGCTGCCCAGCAGCACCAGGCAGAAAAGCAGTGTCGAGAAACGGTGAAGGTGGCTGAACATGCCTGCATGGCCCGGGCTGAAAGAGCGGCCATACTGCGAGGCAGGCCAATTTCAATCCTGATGAAAAGCTGACGCCCAGCCCATCCTGTGCGCATCGTGGCATGTGCCTTGCTATGCCTTGTCTATCGCAGCTCGCGCCAACGGCGGAACGGGCTCAAGGACACAGACGTCGTTACCCCGGGCTCTTCCTCTGAGTACCCGACGGAACGGCGTTTTTTTATGAAAGGTACGTATTGATGAGTGATCCCCTGGCTTGGGTCAACGGCAGCGATGCCCCGGAAAAGAGCAGCCTCAACCTGGGTTTCATGGCCCTGAGCGATTGCGCCTCGGTGGTGGTCGCCGCCACCCAGGGCTTCGCCCAGCCCTATGGCCTGACCTTGAATCTCAGGCGCCAGTCATCATGGGCCAGCCTGCGGGACAACCTGGTCAGCGGCGAACTGGACGCCGCCCACAGCCTGTACGGCCTGATCTACGCCGTGCACCTGGGCATCGGCGGCGTGGCACCCACCGATATGGCGGTGCTGATGGGCCTGAACCAGAACGGCCAGAGCATCAACCTGTCCCGTGGCCTGCAACAGCTGGGGGTGACCAGTCCTGAGGCACTGGACCGCCACGTGCACCAAAGCCGAACAAAACTCACCTTCGCCCAGACCTTTCCCACAGGTACCCACGCCATGTGGTTGTATTACTGGCTGGCCAGCCAGGGCATCCATCCCCTGCAGGATGTGGACAGTGTGCTGGTGCCGCCGCCGCAGATGGTTGCGCACCTGCAAGCCGGGCGCATCGACGGCTTTTGTGTGGGCGAGCCCTGGTGCGCCAGTGCGGTGAAGCAGAACCAGGGCTTTACCCTGGCCACCACCCAGGCACTGTGGCCGGACCATCCGGAAAAAGTCCTCGGCTGCACCCAGGCATTTGTCGAGCAATACCCCAATACCGCCCGGGTACTGGTGATGGCGATCCTGCAGGCCAGCCGTTTTATCGAACAGAGCACGGAAAACCGCCGCTCCACTGCACAGTTGCTGAGCGCCCCGCAGTACCTCGACGCCCCGCTCGATTGCATCGAACCGCGCCTGCTCGGCGACTACGATGACGGCCTCGGCAACCACTGGCAGGATCCCCACGCGCTGCGTTTTTATGGCGACGGCGAGGTGAACCTGCCCTACCTGTCTGATGGCATGTGGTTCATGACCCAGTTCCGCCGCTGGGGCCTGCTGCGGGAGGACCCGGACTACCTCGGCGTTGCCCGGCGTGTGCAACAACTGGACATCTATCGCCAGGCGGCCAGCGCCGTGGGCGTGCCTGCCGGTGGCGAGGCCATGCGCAGCAGCCAGTTGATCGACGGAAAAATCTGGGACGGTTCGGACCCGGCCGGGTATGCCCGCAGCTTTCGCCTGCATGCCATGGCAGATGTTGCCAGCCGCCAGGCCTTGCGCTGACAGGAGGAACCCATGCTACGAATCCTGTTGATCAATGACACACCGCGCAAGGTCGGGCGGCTCAAGGCTGCGTTGACCGAGGCCGGGTTTGAGGTGATCGATGAATCGGGGTTGACGATCGACTTGCCGGCGCGGGTCGAAGCGGTGCGCCCGGACGTGATTTTGATCGATACCGAGTCGCCGGGACGCGATGTGATGGAGCAGGTGGTGCTGGTGAGTCGCGACCAGCCACGGCCGATTGTGATGTTTACCGATGAGCATGATCCGGGGGTGATGCGTCAGGCGATCAAGTCCGGGGTGAGTGCCTACATTGTCGAGGGGATTCAGGCGCAGCGGTTGCAGCCGATTCTGGATGTGGCGATGGCGCGGTTCGAGAGTGACCAGGCGCTGCGCGCGCAGTTGCAGGCGCGGGATCAGCAGTTGGCCGAACGCAAGCGGATCGAAACGGCCAAGGGGTTGTTGATGAAAATGAAGGGGTGTAATGAGGAAGAGGCCTACACGCTGATGCGGCGTCAGGCGATGAGTCGGCAGCAGAAGCTGATTCAGGTGGCGGAGCAGATTATTGCGATGAGTGAGTTGTTGGGGTGAGAGGGGGGTCGGGGTGTATATCCGTTATTTAGGTAACGGCGACTATTGGTTCCGCTCTTACAGCGGCTCACTTTTGAACAGCGCAAAAGTAAGCAAAACG